>WQWK01000227.1 GCA_009785395.1 Conexibacteraceae bacterium | reverse complement strand
TCGTCTGCTTCTGCACCTCGACCGTCCCCTCCTCGAAGCGCTGGGCGCGGGCGTCGCGGTAGACGCGCTCGACCGGGCTCTTGAAGTAGCCGATGCCGCCGAACACCTGCAGCGCGCCGTCGGTCACGCGCTGCAGCATCTCCGAGGCGAACAGCTTCGCCATCGAGGACTCGGCCGCGGCGTCATGGGTCTGCTCCCACGTCGAGGCCGCGTACAGGGTCAGCCTCCGGGCCGCCTCCAGATCTGTGGCCATCTCCGCCAGCCGGAACGCGATCGCCTGGCGTGCCGCGATCGGCTTGCCGAAGGTGACGCGCTCCTGCGAGCGCTCGACCGCCAGGTCGAGCGCTCGCCCGGCCAGACCCACACATGTCATCGCCACCGAGATCCGGCTCGGCACGAGGAACCCGCCGAGCGCGACGGCCAGGCCCTCGCCCTCCTGGCCGAGCCGGTTGGCGACGGGCACCGGCGCACGGTCGAAGACGAGGTGCGCGTGATCGGTGCCGACGACGCCCATCGACTCCGGCATCGGGTTGTTCTGAATGCCCTCGCCGTGGGCCGGAACCATCAGCGCGACCGTGCCGTCGGTCCCGCGGGTGCCCTCGAGCCGCGCGAACAGCAGCAGGTAATCGGAGGTGCAGCCGAACGTGATCAGGTGCTTCTGGCCGCTCAGGTAGTAGGTGTCGCCCTCCCGCGTCACGGAGCATTTGATGTCCGCTCCGGTGCCGGCGTCAGGCTCGGTCAGCGTGAAGGCGACCCTGATGTCGGTCGCGACCTGCGGCCTGACGAACCGCTCGATCTGCTCCTCGTTGGCATAGGGGAGCATCGCTCGCCAGAGGCCGTTCATCACGTGCACGATCATCCGCAGCGAGGCGTGCGGGCGCGAGAACAACTCGATCAGCTCGAGGTACCGGGCGAACGGCAGGCCGCGGCCCCCGAGTGAACGCGGCGCGGCAAGGCGCAGGTAGCCGCGCTCGCGCAGCTCCACCCAGAGCTCCGGCGGAACGGTGCGCTCGGCCTCGATCCGCTCGGTCCAGCGCTCGCCCTCGTTCTCGACGTAGGCACGGATCTCAGCCTTCAGCGCGGCGAACTCGGCCTCGTCGACCGGTGTGGGGTCGGCGTCAATCAACGGCGCGGTGCTCATCGGGTCATTGCCTCTCTCTCCAGTGCGCCGCCTAGCCGGTCGCGCAATACGAACTTCTGAATCTTCCCGGATGGCGTGTGCGGAAGCTCGGCGACGATCTCGAGCCGCTCGGGCCAGTACGGCTTCGCCAGCCGCCCGGCGTCGAGGTGGCGCTGCATCTGGGCGAAGTCGAGCTCGGCGTCGGGCTCGAGCACCACGAACGCGCATGCGCGCTCGCCCAGGCGCGCATCCGGCATCGCCACGATCGCGACCTCGCGCACCGCCGGGTGCGTATAGAGCAGCTGCTCGACCTCGACCACCGGCACCTTCTCACCGCCGCGGTTGATCACGTCCTTGACGCGGCCGGTGATGCGCAGGTAGCCGTCGGCGTCGATCCGGGCGAGGTCGCCGGTGCGGTAGTAACCGTCGGCCGTGATCGCCTCGGCCGTGAGCTCGGGGCGATTCAGATAGCCGAGGAACAGGGTCGGTGTCAGGACCTCGAAGTTGCCCTCCGCGCCGGCCGGCAGCTCGTGCCCGTCGTCATCGACGACGCGCAGCGTGATCCCATCGAGGGCACGGCCGTCAGCGCTCCACGCAAATTCGGGGTCCTGTCCCGGCACGAACGCGGCGCCCAGGCAGCTCTCGGTCGTGCCGAACGCGCCGCCGACCTCGGCGCCGAGCGCCGCCCGGCCAGACCGGGCCAGCTCGCGCGGGATCGCGGCACCGGTGGCGACGAACACACGCAGGGCCTCCAGCTTCTCGCCCCGGTCACAGGCGACCCGCACGAGGTCGGCCAGGAACGGGGTAGCGGCCTGCACGAACGTGACGCCGGTGCGCCGCATCGCCTCGAAGCCGACCTCGGCATCCCACACCGTCTGCACGACCTGCGGCGCGCCCAGCATCAAAGCGATCCACATTCCATAGAGGAAGCCGGTCTGGTGCGCGAGCGGCGAGGGGATGTAGATCACGTCGTCGGCGGTCAGGCCGAAGTGGTTGATGTGCATCGCGGCGGCCTCGTTCAGCGCCGCGTGCGTCTGCAGCACGCCCTTGGGCTCACCGGTCGAGCCGGAGGTGAAGAGCAACTGGGCGGTCATGTCGGGTGCGACACCGGCGACCGGCAAACCAACCCCGAAAGATCCACCGTAATCCGGTGCATCTTCGTCCCGGGCGGCACGCTGGGCGAGCACGTCGTCAAGCGCGACGACGTGCTCGAGTGACGGCACTGCATCCCGGAGCCGGCGCGCCATCGCGACGTGATCGTGCCCGCGGAACTCCCTCGGGACGATCAGCACGCGGGCGCCGCTCTCGCGCAGCATGAACTCGAGCTCGTGCTCGCGGAAGATCGGCATCAGCGGCTCGCAGACCGCCCCGATCGAAAGCACGCCGAGCGAGATCGCCACGAACTCGAGCACGTTCGGCAGCTGGTAGGCGACCGGCTCGCCCGGCGCGACGCCCAGTTCCTGCAGCAGCGCCGCCCAGCGACCGGACTCGCGGTCGAGCTCACGCCGGGACCATTCGCGTACTGCGCCGCCCTCGCCGATCTCGATCACGGCCGGTGCGTCCGGTCCGGCTATTGCACGTCTCCAAGCGAGTCGGGCACCTGCGAGGAGACGGCGATCGGGATCCCCAGCGTGTTCATGTGATCGGCGAACTCGGGATACGAGATCCTGTACGCGTGCGGGTATGAGAGCTCGGTGACGCCTGTGGCGGTCGAGCCGGCGACGGCCAGCGCCATCAGCACACGGTGATCATTGAACGAGGACAGCTCGGCCCCGTGCAGCCGCTCGACGCCCTCGAACTCCATGTCATTGCCGTCGAACTCGACCCGCGCGCCCATCCTGCGCAGCTGCAGCATCGAGGTCACGCGGTCTGACTCCTTGAGCCGCACGTGCGAGACGTGTGAGAGCACGGTGCGGCCACGTGCGCGGCTCGCGAGCGTCGAGAGGATCGGCACCATGTCCGGGATGTCGCGGCAGTCGAGCCGGCCGGCGACCGGCGGCGTGCCGTCGTGATCGATCGCGATCGAGAGCCCGTCGGGGGCGAACTTCATCGGCACGCCGACGCCCTGCAGCTCGGTCAGCACCGACGCCTCGGGGTGGCCGTGGATCGGCACGTGGCTGCGGAACACGACGTTCGACGGGTGCAGCGCGCAGGCGGCGAGCCCGAACGCGGCCGAGCCGATGTCCGGCGGCAGCAGATAGTTCTCATGCGCGACCGGCGTCTGGTTCGGGGCGACCGTGAAGTGGCGCCAGTCCTCGCCGACCTCGACCTCGAGGCCGAAGTCCCGCATCATCTCAATCGTCAGCTCCAGGTAGGGGCGCTCGTTGAGCTCGCCCACGACCTCGATCCGGGTCGGCTCCTCGGTGGCGAACGGCGCCAGCATCAGCAGCCCAGAGATCCACTGCGAGAGCGTCCCATCGATCCGCACGTGGCCGCCGCGCGGGCGCCCTGGGTGGACCTTCACGGGCAGGCTCTGGCCCTCATACTCGAGCTTGACGCCGAGCCGCTGGAGCGCGCGCAGCAGCGGACCGATCGGGCGCCGGCGGAAGTAGCGCTGCCCCACGATCGTGACCGGCCGGTCGCCGAGCGCGGCGAGCCCCAGCAGGAAGTACAGGGTGGTGCCGGAACTGCCGACCGAGACCTCGTCGCCGCGTGGCGAGAAGCCGGTGGCGCCGTTGATCTTCCAGTGAGGCCCGCTCGCGGCGATGTCGGCGCCGAGCTCGCGCAGCGCCTGCACCGTGAAGCTGACATGGCGCGCATCCGTCCGGTCCGCAACCGTGCTTGTGCCGGGCGCAAGCGCCGCCAGCATCAGCGCGCGGTGCGCGTGGTACTTCGACGGGGGGATGACGATCTCGCCCTGCAGCGGGGCCTGCGCGCCCGCTACTAGGAGGCGCATTCCACGCTCACCGCATGCTTCATCTGCCGGAGCATAACTCCCGCACCAGCGCCAGGCGCTCCACCTGCTCCAGGGGATCCCCCGTCAGGGGGGTGAGGACCAGCTCCTCGACACCCGCCTCCGCGTAGGCGGCGATCTGCTCTGCCACTCGCGCGGCGCTGCCCGTGGGCGTGTAGCGCTCCACCCGCTCGAACGGCATTCCGTACATGCCTTCCGTGTACTCGCTCGCCCGCTGGCGAGCGAGTCCTTCGTCCGCGTCGACGTGGACGCTCAGGGCCAGAGCGAGTCT
>WQWK01000226.1 GCA_009785395.1 Conexibacteraceae bacterium | reverse complement strand
GGTCTGGTCTACGTGGCCGCGTTCGCCACCGAGGAAGGCGAAGCTCTGGGCGACGTCGAGAGCGAGTCGATGGACACCGTCCTCAGTAGCACGCTGGTCCCACGGCACTACCCGACGGGCAACGGGGGTGATCCGGGCGTCGAGTTCTCGATCGACCCGACGATGCTGCGCGAGGCGTTCGCCGCCGACCTGTCTCCTGAGCAGGCCGCACTGCTGGCCGTGACCCAGCGGCCGGCCGCCGAGCCGGCGTTCTCAGAGCCGTCGGGTGCGCCGGCCTGGAAGCACCTGCCCTCGTGGGCCGTTGTCGCGGCCGGAGACAGGGCGGCCGGCGCCGACGTCATCCGTGCGCAGGCGCAGCGTGCCGGGGCGACGATCACCGAGGTCGACGGCTCGCACGTGATCATGATCTCCGAGCCCCAGGTTGTGACCGACGTGATCCTGGAAGCCCTGGCTGCCGTGCAGGCTCCCGCCGCTGCTCGATCCGGCGCTCCCGCCACTGCTCGATCCAACTCGTGAAGGAGACGTTCATGACACAGGCAATCAACGAGTCCCCGGAGTCCTCGTTCGGTCCGGTCAAGCAGATCGAAGCAGGGGTGTTGAACGTCGGCTACGTCGAGGCAGGTCCGGCTGACGGACCGGCGGTCGTGTTGCTGCACGGCTGGCCGTACGACATTCACAGCTTCGCGGAAGTCACCCCGATCCTCGCCGCCGCCGGCTTTCACGTCGTGGTCCCGTATCTGCGCGGGTACGGGACCACCCGGTTCCTGTCCGACGACACGGTCCGCAACGGAGAGCAGGCCGCACTCGCGCGCGACACGGTCGCGCTGATGGACGCGCTGAACATCGATCGGGCGATCGTCGCCGGGTTCGACTGGGGCGCGCGCACCGCGGACATCGTTGGCGTGCTCTGGCCAGAGCGCTGCGCCGGCGTGGTCGCGGTCAGCGGATACCTGATCGGCAGCCAGCAGGCCGGAGCGCTTCCGCTGCCGCCGGCCGCCGAGCTGCAGTGGTGGTATCAGTACTACTTCGCGACCGAACGGGGGCGCGTCGGCTACGACAGGTACCGGCGCGAGTTCGCGAAGCTGATCTGGCAGACCGCGTCGCCGGAATGGAAGTTCGACGACGCCACCTTCGACCGCAGCGCCGCGGCGTTCGACAATCCCGATCACGTCGCGATCGTGGTCCACAACTACCGCTGGCGGCTCGGACTGGCAGACGGCGAGCCAGAGCACGCCGCGCTCGAGCAACGCCTCGCCTCCGGGCCCACGATCACAGTCCCGGCGATCACCCTGGAAGGGGACGCGAACGGCGCGCCGCACCTGGATCCGGGCGCCTACGCCGACAAGTTCTCCGGCCCGTACTCGCACCGGACGATCGGCGGCGGCGTCGGACACAACCTGCCTCAGGAGGCACCCCAGGCGTTCGCCGACGCCGTGATCGACGTGCACACCTACTGATGTCAGGACCCAATCCACGAAAGGAATCGAGCATGTCTGAAACTGTTGCGCCCGTTGTACTGGAGCCTGTCGCGGAGGAGTTCGCGCGGGCGACCGCGAACCCCCCGTATCTGTTCGACCTCGGTCCCGTCGAGGGACGCAAGCTGGTCGACCAGACGCAGGCGGGCGAGATTGAAAAGCCGGACGTGGACATCGAGGACACGACCGTCGCGGGCGGGGTCTCGATCCGGATCATGCGCCCCAGGGGAGCGTCCGGCCCGCTGCCCGTGATCCTGTACACGCACGGTGCCGGCTGGGTGTTCGGCAACGCGCACACCCACGACCGGTTGATCCGCGAGCTCACCGCCGGCACCGGCGCCGCGCTCGTGTTCACCAACTACAGCCTCTCGCCGGAGGTGCGCTACCCGACGGCCATCGAGGAGATCTACACAGTGCTCGAGTGGATTGCCCGGGACGGTGGGCAGAAGGGACTCGACGGGTCGCGGATCGCGGTCGCCGGTGATTCCGTTGGCGGCAACATGACCGCTGCGATCACGCTGATGGCCAAGCAGCGCTCCGGCCCCAAGCTCGCCGCCCAGGTCCTGTTCTACCCGGTCACGGACGCGAGCTTTGACACCGGCTCCTACCACCAGTTCGCAGAGGGGTTCTGGCTGCGGCGCGACGCGATGCAGTGGTTCTGGGACCAGTACATCACCGACGCAAGCCAGCGCCAGGAGATCACCGCATCGCCGCTGCGAGCCAGCACTGACGAGCTGGCCGGTCTCCCGAGCGCACTCGTGATCACCGCGGAGGCGGACGTGCTGCGCGACGAGGGCGAGGCGTACTCGCGCAAGCTGCGCGAGGCCGGCGTGGACGTGACCGCAACCCGTTCCGAGGGCGTGATCCATGACTTCGTGATGGTCAACGCCCTGCGCGCCACCGCCGGGGCCGCCGCCGCGATCGAGCAGGCGATCACCTACCTGACGAAGGCGCTGGTGTAGGCGTATGACCACTGTGATCAACAACCCGGGTGGCGGTGAGCCGTCAGGCGACGAGGCGATCCGACCGTTTCAGGTCGAGTTTGCGGGGGCGGAGCTCGCTGATCTGCGCGTGCGCATCGAGGCGACCAGGTGGCCCGAACGCGAGACGGTCGATGACGATTCCCAGGGCGTGCGGCTCGAGCTGATGCAGGACCTCGCGCACTACTGGGCGAACGACTACGACTGGCGTCCTTGTGAGGCGCAGCTGAACGCGCTGCCGAACTTCATCACCGAGATCGACGGGCTGGACATCCATTTCATTCACGTCCGCTCCGCGCATGAGAACGCGCTGCCGATGATCATCACGCACGGGTGGCCCGGCTCGATCCTCGAGCAGCTGAAGATCATCGAGCCGCTCACCAACCCGACCGCACACGGCGGCAGCGCCGAGGACGCCTTCGATCTGGTGATCCCCTCGCTGCCGGGCCACGGGTTCTCCGCAAAACCGGCCGCCACCGGCTGGGATCCCGCTCGCACCGCGCGCGCGTGGGTCACGCTGATGAAACGCCTGGGATACGACCGGTTCGTCGCCCAGGGCGGCGACTGGGGGGCGGCCGTCACCCAGTCGATGGGGGAACAGGCACCGCCGGAGCTGCTCGGGATTCACTCCAACATGCCCGGGACCGCTCCCGCCGAGCTTGCCAGGGGCTACCAGCAGGGCGACCCGCCGCCGTCGAACCTGTCAGAGGAGGAACGCGTCGCGTATGAGCAGCTGCGCGACTTCTACGCCAGACACGTCGCGTACGCGCAGATCATGGCAACCCGTCCGCAGACGTTGTACGGACTGGCGGACTCGCCGATCGATCTGGCGGCCTTCGCCATCGACCACGGCGACGGCACCGGCCAGCCAGGACTGGTCGGACAGGTACTCGCGGGCCACCCCCAGGGCGAGCTCTCGCGCGACGACATCCTCGACAACATCACGCTCTACTGGCTGACGAACACGGGAGTCTCCGCAGCGCGTCTCTACTGGGAGAACAAGGCGGGCTTCTTCGAGGCCAAGAACATCTCGATCCCGTTCGCCATCAGCGTGTTCCCGGACGAGCTGTACCAGGCGCCGCGAACCTGGGCTGAGCGGGCCTATCCCCACAACCTCATCCATTACAACCGGCTCGACCGCGGAGGTCACTTCGCCGCCTGGGAGCAGCCCAAGCTGTTCGCCGACGAGATGCGGGCCGCGTTCCGGTCGCTGAGATAACCGGCCCACCGCGGACGCGGTGCCCGATCGCGCTACCGCCGGCGAGCCTCGAAGCGCCGGCGGTCGCGCTTGGTCGGACGCCCGCCGAGGTCGACCGGCGCGCTCAGCCGGCGCAGCTCGGCCTGGAGCTCGCGCTCCGCGACGCTCTGCTCGGTCTCGCTGTAGAGGCGCGCCGCCTCCGCGGCCGGGCCACGGCGCTCCGCGGTTCCCTGCACGATCACCGTGCGCCGAACCGGCCCGATCGTAACCTCGAGCTCGTCACCGACCCTGAGCTCGCGGCCGGGTTTGACGGCCACGCCGTTGACGTGGACCAGCCCGCCCTTGACGGCCTGCGCCGCCAGCCCACGCGTCTTGAACAGCCGCGCGGTCCACAGCCACCGGTCAACCCGCATGGTGCTGGTCGTCTGGCTGGTCATCCGCGGTCATGCGACAAGCATCCCACGCCCAGTGCGCGCGACGCGGATCTTCGACGTGGCCACTGCAAGTCCAGGACTGCTCGGGGGCCCAAGCGGCTGTCGGGGTGACGGGAAGGAAACCCACCGTGGGGGTGGGTTTCCTTCCCGTCACCTTGCGTGCGGGCTCGCGGCGCGCTCCGCGGGGCAGTGCGGGCTTGTGGCGCGCTCGGCGGGGCGGGGCGG
>WQWK01000225.1 GCA_009785395.1 Conexibacteraceae bacterium | reverse complement strand
CAGCTCAGACGCCAGGAGCCGACCGGGCCGCTGCGCGCGGCGATGAGCCTGATCGACCGCCAGCTCTACGCGGCGATCCGCGCCCGCCGCGCAGAGGGCACCCGCGCCGGCGCCACCGACGTCTTCTCACTGCTGCTCGAGACCCGCGATGAGAACGGACAGCCCCTCAGCGACCAGGAGATCCGCGATGAGCTCCTGACACTGGTGCTGGCCGGGCACGAGACGACCGCCAACTCACTGGCCTGGACGTTCGAGCGGCTGCTCCGCACACCTGACGCATACACGCGTCTGCGCGAGCTCGTGCGCGCCGATGACCCGGCAGCCGATGCCTACGTCGAGGCGACGATTCATGAGGGCATGCGGACCCGCCCGGTGATCCCGATCGTCATCCGCATGGTCAAGCGGCCCTGGCGGCTGGGCGATTACGTGGTGCCGGCCGGGACTCCAGTCGCGATCAGCATCGTCGCGCTGCACCATCGTGAGGACATCTATCCGAGCCCGCACAGCTTCATGCCCGAGCGCTTCCTCGATCAGCCGCCCGGCACCTACACCTGGCTCCCGTTCGGCGGCGGAATCCGCCGTTGCCTCGGGGCCACGCTGGCGATGGCCGAGCAGCGCGTCGTGCTCAAGGCGATCGCCCGCCGCACCGATCTGCGCGCACCCACGCTCATCCCCGAGCCCCCGCGCCAGCGCAACGTCACGACGATCCCCCGCTACGGCAGCCGCGTGATCCCCGAGGTCATCCATCCGGCTGGTTAGTGTCCCGGCGGCGACGCGGATCTCGCGCGCGCTGCAGAAGCGATAAACGTAAAAAGCCTCGCGGGGCTTTTTACGTTTATGCGGGTGGCGCAGGCTCGAGTAGACGTTACAGGTCCGACCGAGCTTTTAAACTTTATCCCCGTGAGCACTACTGCAACGGACAGCACATGGGGAAGCTTCATCCCTGGCGTCGCCGAGCCCGACCCCGCCGCGTACGGCAACCGCGCCGCGCGCAAGGGCGGCCGTTACAACGCCTTTGTCCCGCCCAACATCGCCGACTACCCATTCACGCTGAGCAGTGCCACAGCTGGCGAGGTCGAGGTCGGCGCGGCCGCGCTCAAGCAGCTCCAAGACCTTCACCTGGCATCAGGTCTCCACTCCCTCGCCGAGACGCTGCTGCGATCAGAAAGCGTTGCTTCTTCACGCATCGAAGGCCTCGACATGACCCACGCCCGCTTGGCTCGCGCCCGCTATGGCGACGGTCGTGAAGACAAGAAAGCTCGCGAGGTGATGGCCAACATCGACGCAATGCGCAGGGCGATCGAGCTCGGCGCGAGCGCCGGCAGCCTCGGCGTCGACGCCATCTGCGACATCCACCGCGCCCTGATCCGTGACGAGACGCTGCGCGGCAAGCCGTACGCAGGCCAGATCCGCGAGGAGCAGAGCTGGATAGGCGGCAACGATCGCAACCCGGTCGGCGCGATCTTCGTCCCGCCGCCTCCGGAGCACGTCCGGCCACTCTTCAACGACCTCGAGCGGTTCATCGCCCGCCAGGACCTCGATCCCCTATCGCAGGCGGCGATCGCCCACGCCCAGTTCGAGACGATCCACCCGTTCCTGGACGGCAACGGGCGTGTGGGCAGAGCCCTCGTGTACGCCATCCTGCGTCGCCGTGGGCTGCTCGGCGACTACATCCCCCCGATCTCTCTCGTACTCAACGCTGCGCCGCGGAACTACACAAGTTCGCTTGCCGCTTACCAGCGCCGCACCTCGACCTCGCAGCATCCCGCCGAACTGATCGTCCAAACGTTCTCGCAGGCGGCCGACATCGCGTCGCGCGAGGCTGCGGTGTTGCGCGACGACGTCGGCACGCTCCAGGGTCGCTGGCGCGAATCCCTCGAGGGCCTCCGGTCCGATGCCGCGGCCTGGAAGCTGGTCAACGAGTTACCGGGCCGCCCGGTCCTGACTGCCCCGAGCGTCCGCGAGCTCCTGGGGATCTCCGCGCCGGCGGCGGGCCGAGCGCTGGATCAGCTCGAGGAGCGCAGCATCATCAAGCGGCTCAACGAGAGGAAGTGGGGCAGGGCGTGGGAGGCAGCGGAGCTGCTCGATCTCGTCGAGGCCTTCGAGCGTCGCGTCGGCGGCGGCCGCGCGGCCCGTTCGTAGGCCGCAAGAGCAGCGTCCATGACCAGCAAGCGCAGCCACAGCCGCAAGCGCCCGACCGAGACCAGGCGCCTGCGGCTGCCACCCGACGAGAACCGCCGGCGCCTGATCGAAGCGCTCGCCAGCTCGATCGAACAGAACGGCTACCGCAGGACATCGGTCGCTGACATCGTGCGCATCGCACGGACCTCGCGCCGAACCTTCTACGAGCACTTTGAAGACCGCGACGCATGCTTCCTGGCGCTCTTCGACGCCGCCAACGAGCGGATGATGCAGCGGATCGCGGCCCGGGTCCGCTCGGACGCGCCCTGGAGCGAACAGGTTGACATGGCGATCAACGCCTACCTCGACGACATTGCCGAGCGCCCCGCGCTGTTCAAGAGCTTCGCGCGCGAGCTCAGCGCCCTCGGCGAGGCCGGCGACAGCCGCGCGCGAGCGGCCGTCGAGCGCATCGCGACGCTCCTGATCACGCTGGTCGAGTACAGCCGCCGCGAGCACCCCGACGTCATCGCCCACCCGCTCAGCTTCGAGATGGCGGTCGTGATCGTGGCCGGCCTACGCGAGCTGACGGTCGCCGCCCTGGAAGAGGATGCCGACTTCACGCCGTTGCGCGCGACCGTCTCGGAGATCGTCAAGACGATCCTCAATGCGGCCGTGCTGAGTCCCGAATCCCCCAGCTCCAGACGTCCGGTTACGGACACAGGCCACGAGCACCGCTAGAACCCCCCAAGTGGTGTGTGCTACGTTGTGGCCATGCGTCTGCACATTAGTATCGATGACGGTCTCGTGGACGAACTCGATCGCCGGGTGGGCGCTCGTGGCAGGAGCCCGTTCATCGCGGCAGCGCTCCGCCGCGCGCTGGACGACGAGCGTCGCTGGGACGCGATCGCATCTGCGGTCGGCAGCGCCGATGGGGACGGACATGCGTGGGACGAGGATGCGGCAAGCTGGGTCCGGAATCAGCGCCGAACAGATCACGAGCGCGTCGGGTAGCTGCCCTGAGCGTCCTGCTGGACACGACCGTCCTGATCGACCTCCTCAGAGGACGCCCGCGGACGGCACAGCGGTTAGAGACCTTACGCCGGCACGCGGAGCCTCCGTTCACCACCGGAATCAATGTGGAGGAGATCCACCGAGGGATCCGGGTAACCGAACTAAAGGCTGCTGAGCAGCTTTTTGACGGGCTTCGGATCGCAACGATCGGCCGGCAAGAAGGTAGACGCGCCGGAGACTGGCGACGTGAACATGCAGCTATTGGCATCACGCTCTCTCAGGCTGACTGCCTGATCGCCGCAGCCGCGGTGTCTCTGGGGGTGCCGCTTGCGACCGGGAACCCAAAGGACTTCCCGATGCGAGACCTGATGATTGAGCACTGGCCGGTTGGCATGTGAAGCGCGAGATCCTCTTGTACCCGGCACTGCCCTCACACGACATCGCCGTTCATAGTCGCAGCCGAAAATGCGGCCGCTGGCGCCGGCAATCCACGGCCGCGCAGCTTGCGCGTCAAGCCAGTGACCGGCACCCCAGGCGTGTGGGAAATGACCTGTAGCAAAGACCACCCGGACGGTCGTGCTACTTGGGAATGGGCCGGTATCGACGGGGAGCCCGCGATCTGCTGGCGACGGATCGGGAACCACAGCACCTTCGCCGCTCCCTGACGTCTCGCTCGTCAGACAAGGTCCGTGCATTCCTGGTGCCGGCCCGCTGGCCGGCACCAGGATCTGAGCGCTATGCCTTCGCCTTCTGCCTGGGGCACGGGGTCGTGAGCGTGTCGTTGCCGACCATCCTCTTGCCGGACTGAGCTCCGAGGTTCTCGCTGGCGACCTGCGGCTTGCCGCAGATCGTGCGGCCACGCCCGGTGATCACCAGAAGGCCCTTCTTGCCGCCGGTGATCTTCAGCGTGAACTTCGACACGGGGGCGTCGGGGATCGTGGAGAACGTCGTGACCAGCGCGCCGGCGCCGTTGACCGAGGACCTCGCACGCAGATCAAGCGCAATCTGGCCGCGCAACGGCACCAGCAGGCTGGGGAGCGTGTGGATCCGCTGGCCGTTCTTGCCGAACCGGATCCCCTGCACCAGATACACCTTCCCGGTGAGTGGCTTGGATAGCAGTGGCGTGTCCGCGGTGGCGGTCCCGACGATCGTCGATTCCGGGCAGCCGACCGCGCCGCCGT
>WQWK01000224.1 GCA_009785395.1 Conexibacteraceae bacterium | reverse complement strand
GGCTCCGCGGCGGCGTGCGCGGCGGCGATCGCTGCCGCGCTGCAGCAGATGGCCGCGGTCTTCACGCTCACCCGAGACGAGTACGCGGACCGCCACGAGGCGGCCGGGGAGCTGCACACGCGTGCCGGTGCGCTGCGCGCTGCTGCCGTCGAGCTGGCCGATCGCGAGCGCCACTCCTACGTGGCGCTGCTGGACGCGCTCAGGCTTCCGGCCGGCAGTCCCGACCGCGATCAGAGGATCGCCGCCGGCCGTGCGGAGGCGATCGCCGCGCCGCTCGAACTCTGCAGGCTCGCGGCCGAGACGGCTGAGATCGGCGCGCAGCTGACGCGCGACGGCAACCCGAATCTCGCCGGCGACGCGATCTGCGGGACGCTGCTGGCAGAGGCTGCGTGCCAGGCGGCGGCCGCGCTGGTGCGGCTGAACGTCGCCCCATCAGATGGCCAGACGAGCGCCGACGCGGCGAGCGCCGACGCGGCGAGCGCCCTCGCCGACCGCGCGCAGGAAGCACGCCGGCTGGCGCTACGGAGCCGGCTCGACTGATTCCCTGGCCTTGAGGTTGAGGCGCAGCCAGTTCTCGACGCCGGCGACGTGGACGGCTGCCCAGCTGCGGGCGAGGTCGGCGTCGTGATCACGCAGCGCACCGAGTATCGCCCGGTGCTCCGCAAACGTGCGCTCGAGTGCGCCGGCCTCCGCGGTGCCGCGCCACACGCGCATCCGCTGCGTGGGGCCTGAGAGGCTCTCCAGGATCGCGGCCAGCGCACTGTTGTCGGCCACCGCAGCGATGCGCCGGTGGAACTCGAAGTCGGCCATCACGAGCTCCTCGACCGACGATGACGTCGTCGTGCGCTCGAGAATCGCCTCGAGCTCGATCAGGTCCGCTTCCTGGATCAACGTCGCCGCGATGGCCGTGGCGGCCGGCTCGAGTAGCCGCCGGACCTGCACGACCTCCAGCAGCGTCGCGTCGCTGTGGAAATCGATGACGACGCTCAGGGCAGCAAGCAGGGTGTCCGCCGCGACCTCCGTCACGTAGGTCCCGTCGCCCTGGCGCACATCGAGGATTCTCAGCAGCGAGAGCGCTCGAACCGCCTCCCGCAGGGAGTTGCGTGATACGCCAAGGGCGTCGGCGAGGTCGGGTTCGCGCGGCAGCTTGTCTCCGGGCTTGACCGCGCCGGAGCGGATCATGTCGCGGAGCTGGCCGATCGCGTCGTCAGTGACGGTCAATCTGGCCATGCTCCGGTTGCCCCGATGTCTGGTTCATCAGCCGAATCGTATCCGAGCGACTCGGCGGCACGGTTGCCAGCCGCGCAATCCCAGAGAACGCGAGTGCGCCTCGCCAAGACATCGGAGGTATTTGGCCTGAAGTGGAGGAATCGGCTTGACACGACCTTGACGAGTTGGCTATACATAGGATGACCTTCGGGTAGGAGGTCACAGAGGAGAGGTGATTCGCACGTGGAGTTGAAAGCGGCCGCAGCCGCCGCAGGACCTGTGTATGGCGCACACGCCATCGAGACATCCAATGGATGCGTCTCGCGGCGGAGGGGTACGAATGCCTGAGACGTTCACCGCGTTCGACGTCGCTGACGTCCGCTTCCCCACGTCGGCCCAGCTCGACGGTTCTGACGCGCTCAACCCGGACCCCGACTATTCGATGGCCTACGTGACCGTGCGGACATCGGCCGGCGAGAGTGGCCACGGTTTCGTGTTCACGATCGGCCGCGGCACCGAGATCGAGGTCGCCGCGATCCGGGCGGTGGAGCAACTCGTGGTCGGCCTCGACGTTGACGAGGTGCTCGCCGACATGGGTGCATTCTCCCGGCGGCTGGTTCATGACAGCCACCTGCGCTGGCTCGGGCCCGAGAAGGGCGCCGTCCACATGGCGATCGGCGCCGTGGTCAACGCCGTCTGGGATCTCTGTGCCCGGCGTGCCGGCAAACCCCTGTGGAAGCTGCTCGCGGACATGGAGCCCGAGGAGCTCGTCGCACTCGTGGACTTCCGCCATCTCACCGACGTGCTCACCCCGTCCGAGGCGGTGGAGCTTTTGCGCGCTGCCCAGGCGGGACGCCGGGCGCGCGAGGCCGAGTTGCTCGATTCCGGGTTTCCGGCCTACACCACGTCGGCCGGCTGGCTCGGCTATCCGGACGCCAAGGTGAGACGGCTCGTCGGCAGGGCGCTGCGGCAGGGCTTCGAGCACCTCAAGCTGAAGGTCGGGCGCGATCTGGAGGAGGATGTCCGGCGGCTGGCGATGGTGCGCGAGCTCACCGGCCCGGACATCGCGGTGTCGGTCGATGCGAACCAGAGCTGGGACGTCGAGGAGGCGATCGAGGCGATCCGGCGGTTCGAGCCCCTGAACCCCTACTGGGTCGAGGAGCCGACCAGCCCCGACGATGTCCTCGGCCACCTGCGGATCGCCGAGGCAGTCGCTCCCGTGCGCGTCGCCACCGGCGAGCATGTCGCCAATCGCGTGGTCTTCAAGCAGCTGCTGGCGGCCGGAGCGATCTCGGTCTGCCAGATCGACGCCTGCCGCGTTGCGGGTGTCAACGAGAACCTCGCGGTGCTCCTGATCGCGGCGAAGTACGGGGTGCCGGTATGTCCGCACGCCGGCGGCGTCGGGTTGTGCGAGCTGGTCCAGCACCTCGCGATGTTCGACTTCGTGGCGCTGGGCGGAAGTCTTGACGGGCGTTGGATCGAGTACGTCGACCATCTGCACGAGCACTTCGTGGACCCCGTGCGCATCGAGTACGGGCGCTACGTGGCTCCGAACGCTCCGGGTTCCGGTGCGGAGCTTCGCGAGGAAACACTCACCACTTTCCGGTTCAATTACGCGCCGGACGGGAGACAGCAGGCTGTGTCGGGCGAGATGCTCACCGGATCGTGATGGACGCCTGCTTCATGGCGCGAGGGAAAAGACGGGCTGACACTCAGCCGGCAAACATACGAATGAGGAGGAGAGACGGGATGCAGTTCAGCAAACAGGTACGACTCAGCGCAGCGGCATTGGCTGCGGCAGGGGGGCTCGCCGCGATGGCGACAACCTCCGCGACGGCGCGGCAGGTCGGCCATGGCGCCGCTGCCGAGACGACCATCGGCGTCGACCTCACCTATAACAACACCGATTTCTGGTCGGCGTACATCAACTACGAGTCTCAGTACGCGAAGAAGATGCACATCAAGCTGCTGGGACCGGACCTGGCTGCCGCGAGCGCAAGCACGCAGAACCAGCAGATCGAAGAGCTCGTCAACCAGGGCGCCAAGGCGATCATCATCAACCCGGAGACGGCGACGAGCGTTGGACCTGCGATCACCTACGCCGCGAAGCACAACGTCAAGCTGATCTCGGTCGACACGATCGTCGGCGTCGGCAAGGTCTACATGGTGGTGCGAGCCTCCAACACGCTCTACGGCCAGGACGCCTGCGCCGAGATCGCCTCCAAGGTCAAGTCGGGATATGTGCTCGACCTCGAGGGTGACCTGACGAGCTCCAACGGCGCCGATCGCTCGAACGCGTTCATCGCCTGCATGAAGAAGAACGACCCCGCCGTCAACGTGATCAACGATCCGACCGTGTGGACCGACTCCACCGCGGTGACCGACGCCCAGGACGCGATCAACGCCCACGGCAGCGACCTCAAGGCGATCTATTCGCAGTGGTCATCGCCCGATACCGGCATCGCGCCGATCCTCAAGCAGAAGGGCCTGACCAGCACGATGCTGATCAGCGATGACGGCGTGCCGTTCGAGATGTGCGACGTCGGCAAGGGCACGCAGACCGCATCGCAGTCGCAGCCGGCCAACCTCTATGCCAAGGAGGCACTCACCTATGCGCTCGACGCGGCGAAGGGCGTCAAGCTCCACGCCGGCATGGCGGGCGGTGGCGCGCCGAAGCTGATGAACGTCAGCTACCACGGCGACACCAACCTCGCCGACCCGATCGTGGCGCCGTTCGTCACCAAGACCGCCACAACGCTCACGGTCAAGCATCCGGTGGACGGCCTGCCCGCCACCACGCACACCACCGCGGTGAGCAACGCCACGCTGTGGGGCAACGTCTACGGCAAGGCACACGGAGGTGTCTGCGCAGCAGCGTAACCAAACGTCGGTACTGCTGCCGGGGGCCCGCTGGCCCCCGGCAGCGACCGGCGGTTTGTGGAATGGTGAAAGGCAGTGGAGACGACTTCAGTGAGTAGTGTTCAGACCCCGGTGCTGCAGGCACAGGACATCACCAAGCGGTTCGGCAGCACTGTCGCTCTGCGTTCGGTGGACCTGCACCTCGACGCAGGGAGATGCCTTGGCCTGGTTGGGCGCAACGGCGCCGGCAAGTCCACACT
>WQWK01000223.1 GCA_009785395.1 Conexibacteraceae bacterium | reverse complement strand
GGCGCCCGGGAGCCGGCCGAGCCCGCCGCCACCGAGCCCGCCGCCACCGAGCCCGCAGCCGATGCGGGCGAGCCGGCCGCCGAGACTCAGCCCGAGCAGTAGCCGATATCCGGCCGCCGACCGGCCGGACCGCTGGCCTCATGGCAATCCAATGATCGTTCTGCGTACTGGATTGCCATGAGCAGCGTCGACCTTGGACGTATGGCGCTCGTTCTGCGAACCGTACGTCCATCACGTCACTCCCAGGCGAACTGGTGCAGTGTGACGGTCACGCCCGGCTCGTCGCGCACGGCCACGGCGGCGTGGTAGTCCGGCTCCAGCACCAGCTCCAGGTCGAGGCAGCGCCAGCCGCCCGCAACCGTATCTTCAAGCACGTCGATCTCGCTGACGGCGGCGTAGGTGCCCTCGCCCCGGGCCTTGATCACCGCCTCCTTGCGCGCCCACAGCCGCAGCAGCACCTCCGGGCGGGGGTCAGCGACGAACAGCTCGTACTCGCGTGGCGTGCAGATCCGCCTCGCGAACCACGGCTTGGAGGCGGTCGGGTGCGGGCCCTGCACGTCGACCCCGACGGCCAGCCGCTGGGTCACGGCCAGCAGCGCCAGCTGCTCTGAGTGTGAGAGGTTGAACTCGAGCCCGTCCCTCTCCAGCCGCGGCTTGCCGCCGGGTGCGCGGACGATCGCGACCGTCGCAGGCGTGATCCCGAGATAGGCGCCAAGCAGCTGGGACTGAGCGATGTGGGCCAGCTCGCGGCGTCGCTTCTTGTCTGGGTCGTCCAGCGGGACGACCCAGACGTGCACATCGCGCTCGCCTAGCTTCGGGCTGGCCACCGTCGGGAAACTACCAACGCGCCGGCGCGCAATACTGGGGTGGATGGCCAGCACCGTCCCAGAGCGCCCCGCGCGCCGCCGGCGCCGCTCGCGCTCACGTGCGGATGACGGCCGTGCGCCGATACCCCGCGAGGCGTGGACCCGGCTTGCCGCCTGTACCGCCGCGGCCGCGCTGCTGCAGCTCGACGGCACCGTGATCACCGTGGCGCTGCCGACGGTCGCCCGCGACCTGCACGTCTCGAACTCGTCGACGGCGATCGTCCTGAGCGCGTACTTCGCCGCCTATGCGCTGCTGCTGTTCCCGGGTGGGCGCCTGGTCGACCGCATGGGCGCGCGTTGGGTGGCGCTGCTCGGCCTCGGCATCTTCGCCGTCGGTGCGGCGCTCGGAGCGGTTGTCTCGAGCATCGCGCTGCTGTCCGCGACGCGGGTGGTGCAGGGCGTCGGCGCCGGGCTCGTGAGCCCGGCCGCGCTCGCCGGGGCGGTCAGCGGCTTCCCGCCCGAGCGGCGCGGCGCCGCGCTCGGAATCTGGGGCGCGAGCGCTGGTATGGCGAACCTCGTGGGGCCGCTGCTCGGCGGCGTTCTGACGGTCGCATTCGGCTGGCGCGCGGCATGGTGGGCGCTCGTCCCGCTCGCGCTGGCGGCGGCGTGGGCGGTTACGGCGCACGTGCCGCGGATCGTGCACGAGGTCGATAACGAAGGCCGCGGCCGCAACCTGAACCGGGTCGTCGTGTCGGCGGCGCTCGTCGCGGGGCTCACGTTCGCGGTGATGATCGGCACCTTCTATCTGGCCGAGCAGTACCTGCAGAAATCGGCGCACTACTCGGCGCTCGGCGCGAGCGCTGTGCTGGTCGTGGTCGCGCTGCTGGTGGGGGCGGCCGCCCCGCTGGCCGGCAGCCTCGTCGACCGGCGCGGCGAGCGGCTGCCGACCGTGCTCGGCTTCCTCGGCGCCGGTGTCGGCATGGCGATCCTCGCGATCCCGGGCGTCTCGCTGCACGGGATCGGCACCGCGTTCGCGCTGATCCCGGTCGGTCTCGGCCTGGGGATGCTGTTTGTGCCCGTCTCCCGGGCGGCGCTCAACGCCACGCCGGACGCTTCGCACGGGCGCACCTCAGCGGTGCTCTCCGCGGCGCGCCTCGGCGGTGCGGCGATCGGCGCCGGGCTGGCCGGTGTGGCCGTGTCTGGCGGGCCCAGCGCCTCAACCGTGCACACCGCGCTGGCGATCGCGGCCGCCGCGATGCTGGTGGTGGGACTGCCGCTCGCGGGGCAGTTCGGTGCGGCTCGCGCCGTGCCCGCCGCTGCAAGCTGACATGATCCTCGGCGCCTTGAGCGCTTCCGACGATCCATACCTGCTCTCACACGTCTATCCGATCGGTAGCCGCGTCAACAACCGTGGCCACCTCGAGATCGGAGGCTGCGATGCGGTCGAGCTGGCGTACGAGTTCGGCACGCCGGCGTATGTGGTCTCCGAGGACGACCTGCGCGCCCGCGCCCGAGCCTACACGCGTGGACTCGCGGCCCGCAACCCCGACTGCGATGTCCTGTTCGCGTCCAAGGCGTTCCCCTGCACGGCGGTCTACCGCGTGCTGGCGGAGGAGGGCCTGGCCTGCGACGTCGCCTCCGGCGGTGAGCTGGCGCTGGCGCTCCGCGGTGGCTTCGATCCCGCCCGCATCTACCTGCACGGCAACGCGAAATCCGTCGAGGAGCTCGAGTTTGCACTCGACGCCGGCGTCGGCCACATCGTCCTGGACTCGCTGCACGACGTCGAGCGGCTCGAGCAGGTCGTGGCTGCGCGGGCCGCGGGTGCGGGTTCCGGTTTCATCCAGGATGTCCTGATCCGGATCACGCCCGATGTCTCGGGCAACACACACGCCGCGATCTCGACTGGCCAGGCAGACTCGAAGTTCGGCTTCGGGCTGGCCGACGCCCCGCTCGCGATCGAGCGGATCGCCGGATCGCCGCACCTGCGGCTGGTCGGCCTGCACTGCCACATCGGCTCGCAGCTGCTCGAACTCGATCCGTTCATCCGCGCCGTCACCGCGCTCGCCACGCTCGGGGACTACGACGTCTACAACCTCGGCGGCGGGCTGGGCGTCGCCTACGTCGAGGCGCAGGAGCCGCCCTCGATCGCCGGTTACGTCACGACGCTCGCCAACACGGCACACGCGGCGCTCGGCCCGGGCAAGCGCGTGCTGATCGAGCCTGGGCGCTCACTGGTCGCCAACTCCACCGTCACCTTGTATACGGTCCAGACCGTGAAACGCAACGTCTCGACCTGGGTCGCCGTGGACGGTGGCATGTCGGACAACCTGCGCCCGATGCTCTACGGAGCCAGGTACGAGGCCGCCGTCGCCGGCCGCATGCTCGAGCGCCACATGGAGATCTGCCATCTGGCGGGCAAGCACTGCGAGTCCGGGGATGTGATCATCCGCGACATCCCGCTCGCCAGCCCGGTGCCGGGCGACATCATCGTGACCCCCGCGACCGGTGCCTACGGTTATGCGATGGCCAACAACTACAACGGCGTCCCGCGCCCGCCCGTGATCTTCTGCAAGGACGGCGATGCGCGCCTGGTCGTGCGCCGTGAAACCTACGATGACCTGATGGGCCGTGATGTCGAGTAGCGCCACCGCTGCTGATCCCGGAGCCCCCCCCGGGGTCTTCCGGATCGGGGTGCTCGGGCGCGGCACCGTCGGCGGCGCCTTCGCCGAGCTGGTGGTTGAGCACGCTGATCGCATCCAGCGGATCACCGGGCTGCGGCCCGAGGTCTCCGGCGTGCTCTCCCGCGACAGCGAGCCGGGTGCGTTCGAGAGGATCCTCGCGTCTTGCGACCTGATCGCCGAGCTGATCGGTGGGATCGAGCCGGCCCGCACGTACGTGCTTGCGGCCATGCGGGCCGGCAAGCACGTCGTCACCGCCAACAAGCAGCTGCTGTCGCAGTACGGCGACGAGCTCTTCGCGACCGCCGGTGAGCACGGTGTGCAGCTGCGTTTCGAGGGCGCGGTCGCGGGCGTGGTGCCGGTCGTACGGGTCCTGCAGGAGTCGCTGGCGGGTGCCCGCATCGAGCGCGTACACGGGATCGTCAACGGCACCACCAACTACATCCTCAGTGAGATGGCGCGGCTCGGGGTCACCTTCGAGGCCGCTCTGTCGGAGGCCCAGAGCCTCGGCTACGCGGAGGCCGATCCGACCGACGATGTTGACGGCGCCGACGCCGCCGCGAAGATGGCGATCATCGCACGGCTCGCGTTCGGCGCGCCGGTGCGCCTGGACCAGGTTCGCTACGAGGGCATACGCCGGATCACGCCCGACGACATGTCCTACGCGCGCGAGCTCGGACTCGCGCTGAAGCTGATCGGCACCGCCGAGCGCGTCGGCGAGGCGCTCTCGGTGCGCGTGCATCCTGCGTTTCTCTACCCCGGGCACCCGCTCGCCTCGATCGGCGGACCGTTCAACGCGGTCACCGTCGAGTCCGACGCGATCACCGAGATCACGATGTCCGGCCCCGGCGCCGG
>WQWK01000222.1 GCA_009785395.1 Conexibacteraceae bacterium | reverse complement strand
GTCGACGATCAGCACCTCGCGATCGCGGACGATCTCCGCGATCGGCTTCTCGGTCCGGTGGTCGAAGAAGACCCGCAGGCTGTCTGCCTGGATCAGACCGTCGAGCCGGCTGCGGGGCGCCCGCAGCCGGTCCATCGTGCGCCCCGCGTTGCTGCTCATCTCCTGGGGCAGCTCGACCGCGAAGTACCGGTGGATGCGGTCGGCACCGACAGGCCCGCGGTCCAGCGCGCCGACCACGCGGTCGCGCAGGTCGCTGTCTGCCCACGCGAGCAGGTCGCGCACGTCCTCGAGGGTTGCCGGCCGGTGCTCGTCACGCGCAAGCGCCAGCGCCCCACGGACCGCAGCGGCGATCGCGTCCCGGGACGCCTGGAACGCCTGGCCCTCGAGCACGTCGCGCAGCCCGGAGCAGACCAGATCGACGATCGCCTGGTCGGGCGCGCCACACCGCAGCGGCGACATCCCGAACGCCGGTCGCGCGAGGTTCAGATACCAGACGCGCTTGCCGATCCACGGCGGCGTGACCGCCAGCGCCTGGCGAGCGAGCGTGCGCTTCGGGTCGATCACCACCACCGCCGCGCCCGAGTCAAGCAGCGCGTTCTGGTAATGCCGGATCATCACCGACGTCTTACCGCTGCCGGGCGCGCCGATCACGAGGATCCCGGCGGGCCAGTTACCGGGCGCCACGACCGCGCCCTTGTTCATCGCGTGTATGTAGGGAAGGCTCACGCCGCCCTCCTCCCGGCCAGCATCTCGCGCATCGTGTCGCCGTCGAGCGGCTCGAACCCGACGGGCAGGTCCATGCGGTCGTACTGCCAGGCCGCGTCGTCTTCGGCCGCTGACGCGATCCCCGGAGCGGCCGGCAACCTGGGCTCCGGGATCCGGCGGATCGGCGCCTGCAGCCGTGCCGAGGGCAGTTGCATCAGGTAGGCCAGCTCTGAGCCGCTCAACAGCTTCTCCTGCCCGCGCATCATCAGCGGCGGCGTGAATGTCGGGAACCGCCGGCGGTACAGCCACCGGCGCAGCAGCATCGGGCGGCGCTCGAGCGTGTTCATCGCGCCGGGCAGGTTCTGCAAGGTGCCGCTCAGCATCTTGCATGTCTGCAGGTCGTGCGCGGCGATCTGGATGTCGACGTAGAACGCGGATCGCTCGTCGATCTGCGCGCTCTGGCGAGCCTCCTCGCGGTCGACCGACGCCTCCGGCGCCGGCCTGCCGCCGGCCGTGCGTTCCCGTTCGCGGCGCCACCGCTCGGTCTGCCGGTGCCGGGCGCGCAGGTAGCCGGCGCCCGAGTCGCTCGGCACGATGCAGAACCACACTGCGGCGGGGTGCGTGCGCTGCGCGACCATCGCGTCGGCGAGCCCCTCGAGCACGGTCTCGATCCCCTCCAGCTCCTCGGCGATATCGACGATCGGGTGAAACGCCTCGCGCCGCTTGCGGAGCCTGATCAGCGCCGGCGGCACTCCCAACCGCAGCTGCATCGGCTGGTACACGGGCTCGAAGTCAAACCCGACCCGCACGTTCGGGTAGGCCTTGAGCAGCGCCCCGTCGAGCGCGGATACGTGCTCGGCCTGGCAGACGAGCGCCAGCGTGACCTCGCCGCCTTCACGTGGGTCGTAGCCCACGAGCAGCCCGAACGCGGGCTGGCCGCTCCACCACAGTCTGGTCGGCAGCGCGGCGACCGCCTGACCCATCGCGCCGACGGCCTGCACCATCGATTGGAGCTCGGTCTGGTCGTTGGCGGTCAGGTTGATACGGTACGGGTGGTAGACGCGGAAACGCCTTGCGTACTGGTGCCGCGCCACCGCCAGGGCCAGCACGGCCAGGGCCGCCCCGAGCACGAGCGCAAGCAGCAGTCCGACCTGCTCAAGCGCGGCGACGATCCTGTGCTGGACGCCGTGTGGGACCACGACCGCGAGCGCCAGGCCGAGGAGCGCGGCGACGATCACCGCGATCATCAGCCCGCGGATCAGCTGCAGGCGACCGCCTCGGAGCACGGCGAACGCCCCTAGGCGGTCGGCCAGCCGGCGGCCAGCAGCGCGGCGAGCTCCCGGATCCGCACCGCCCAGTCCTGTGGCGGTCCGTCGTCCCAGCGGAACTTCGACAGGTTCGCCGCCGCCTTCTCGTCGTAGGCGACCTCGACGATCCCCTGCGCGAACGACAGCTCCTGCTCAAACTCCCCGAGGTTGGCCCGGCGCCGCAGGCGGCGCGTGAGCTTGTTGACGACCAGGAAGATCGGCCCCTCGAACGCGCGCAGCAGCTGCTGGCACTCGCCGGACGCGACCATCCCCATCGTGTCGGGCGCCCCGTCGACGACGACGACGAGCTGGTCGGCCGCCTGGATCGCGGCCTGCGCGGGGTCGTCGAACAGCCCGGTGCCGCAGTCGAGCACCATCACCTCCGCGTACGCCTTGAGGTTCTCGTACAGCCACAGGAAGGTCTCCCGGTCGAGCGCCCGCTTGGGGTCGTTCGCCGACGGCGCGACCCGCACGCCGTGGGGGCCGATCCCGAGCAGCCCGAGCACCTCCATCCCTCGCATCGGTTGGCCGTGCTCGATCGAGCCCCTCATCCGCTGCACCAGCTCGTCGACCGGGACGCCGCGCCCGGGCGAGAGGACCGCCGAGAGGTTCGACATGTCGGGGTTCGCGTCGACGGCCACGGTCTGGTTCTGGCGCACGTAGTTGAACTGCATGCTCAACAGGCTCGTGATCGTCGTCTTGCCGACGCCACCCTTGGGGGACAGCACCGCGATCGTCTGGCAGCTCGGCGGCGCCGGCAGCAGGACCATTGCCTCGAGCAGCCGCTGGTAGTCGCTGGCCCGCCACGCTTCCCGCACCCGGCCCGCGGCCGACTTGCGGTGCTCGCGCACGAACCGGGCGGGGTCGCCCACGCCGAGGTCGCGCGCCTCCTGTTCCTGCGCCCTGTACGAGGGGGACAGCGCGCTGAGCGCCTGCAGGGTTCGCGCGACTGTGCCCATCGGACGCGGCAGCGCCGCCTCGGCGCGGGCGCGCACAACCCGGCGGCTGGAGCGTCCGCGCGACCATGAGCGCGGGGGCGCCGCCGACTTCGGGGTCCAGGGCCGGCCCGCCGGAGCGGTCTCTTCGCCGGTGCTGTCTCGCGGGACAGCACCGGCGGCAGCCTCGTCGCTGGGCGCCGCGGCTGCCGGCTCCGGCCGTGCCGGCGGTGCCGCGAACGGCGGCTCCGTGCGCCGCGCGTCGTACAGCGCCAGTTCGTGGACGGCCAGCTCCGCCAGGCAGTCGCCGTTCGGGCTTGAGCCGTCGGGCAGCTGCAGCCGCCACTCGGAGTGCGGGTCAAACGCGCGCCCCAACTGCAGGGCGTGCTCCTCGGCGGCGTCCACGAAGTCGTCGAGCATCTCCGCAAGCGGAACCTCGATCGGCACGTTGAGGCGCACGCGCTGGTCCGGCGCGGCCGCTCCGCGCACGATCAGATCAAGCTCGGCTGTGGCCACTGCCTCGTTCCTTTCCCTCGTGTCGTTACCCCATGCTGCGTGACGCGACCATCACGGCCAGGATCAGGACCAGCAGCAGTGCCGAGGCGCACAGCGCGAGCGCGCCGTAGCGGCTGTCGAGGATCCGCCCGAGCACGCTCGCTGCCGCCCCGTTCGCGCGCTCCAGCACGGGCGTGCGCGGCGCCGCCGGCTCCGGCGAGCTCACCGTGTCGGGGTCGTGCTGGCTGGCGCTGAGTGACACCCGGCCCTGTCCGCGGTGTCGCGGCGGCGTCTGCTCGGGTACCTCGCCGATCTGGAACCATCCGTCTTCGGGGGCGGCGGCCTTCCGAGAGAGCGTCCGCATCACTCCGTTAGTCGCGCGGGCGGCGGTTCTGACACAACAGTTCGATCGTGAGTCCGCCCTCCGGGAGCGATCCTGGTGTTCCCGCGCACGGTCAAGATGCAGGCACCGGCATACCGACAAGCGGCGGCGGCCGTGGGGCACCCTCGCCGCGAAACTCGGCAGCGGCCAGCACTCGCACGGACCGGTGCGACCAAAACGCGCTCTCATGACGTTTCCGTGGGTCGCGGTATGGGGTTTTGGCCGGCGGCTCGGGACTGCGCGGTGGTGGACGGTGAAGCGTGGTTGGGCAGGGAGGCGCGGGGGGCGGGGTGTGCGGTTGTGGTCGGGCGCCGCCCGGTTGGGTACCGCTTCTGGGGATCGCTCGCCACGGGCGTTCTTTGGCTTGTGGGCACGTCGCGTTGACCCCGGGTTGGCTGGGCGAGCGATGCGACCGCGCGCGCCGTCGGTGGCGATACGACCGCCCGTCCCCCGGGCGCAGCCGAAGGCCGCGAAGCGGCCGGTCACCCTCGGAGACAAACTTCGAGCGCGAGCGGATGCTC
>WQWK01000221.1 GCA_009785395.1 Conexibacteraceae bacterium | reverse complement strand
GGCGGTGTGCTCGAAGCGCACGGGCACCGCGGCGAGTTCGGCGGGCTCGAACAGGGCCTCGGCATAGTCACGGGCCAGGTCGTACGCGCTCAGCCAGTCCCACGCTCTTGAGATGTTCGCGGCCCGTTCCCGCACGCCCTCGACGATTGCATCGACGCTGCGGTGCGGCGGCCACAGGGCGGCCCATGCGGGAGCGACACGCTCGATCGCCGCCCTGAGGGCGACGGAATCGGACTCGCTCCAGGGCTCGGCCACATCGATGTGACCGATCAGCCCGAACGTGCCGCCCGGGGTGAGCGCAGCGGCCACCAGGCGCCAGCTGACGTCGGGATCCATCCAGTGAAACGACGCGGCGGCGAACGCGGCCTTGAAGTGGTCGGCCGGGAGCTCCGCGTCCTCGAGCCGGGCCTGGACGAACTCGACCTCGCTCCCTCCGAGCGATCCGTCGGTGCGCAGCGATCCGTCGCTCCGCAGCGATTCGCGCGCGACGGCGATCAGGTTCTCGCCGGGCTCCACCGCGGTCACCCGCAGAACGTGCGCGACCAGCGCGCGCGTCAGCTTGCCCGTCCCCGCGCCCAGCTCCAGGACGGGGTCGCCGGCACGCAAGCCGGCGACCTCGATGGCCTGCTCGATCAGCTCGGCGGGGTATGCGGGGCGGTTGGCGTCGTACTCGGCGGCGATCGCGTCGAAGACCTTGCCGTGGCTGCGGGCGGCGGGGGCGTCACTCATGCGCCTGACGGTATCCGGCGACGCGGGCGATTGGTGTCGATCTCACCACCGCCGATTCGTCATCCGGGTGTCAGACTCAACTCTTCGATCCGAAAGGACGGCGTTCATGCGCTACACGCTTCTGCTCCACTATCCCGAACCCACGGCGGAGGAGCTCGGCCCCGAGGCCCTCGCCGAGGGGATGCGCGCGTTCCAGGCCTACGCGAAGGCGCTCGACGAGGCCGGCATCCTGGCGAGCGCGGAGGTGCTCGCGCGGTCGGATGCGACCACGACAGTTACGGCGATCGGCGGTGAGTTCCGGGTGCAGGACGGCCCCTTCGCCGACACCAAGGAACAGCTCGGCGGCACGTTCGTGATCGATGTGGCCGACCTGGATGAGGCGATCGAGTGGGCGCGGCGGGCGCCGTCGATCGCCTGGGGCCACGTCGAGATCCGGCCGACCGCGACGCGCTACGTGGACGGCGGATGGCAGGGCACGCAGCCGGTGACGTGACCGGTTGCCCGTCCGCTCACGAGGCCGGCGCGACCGCCGAGCGCGTTGCGCGGGCCTCGTACGGGCGGCTCCTCGCGGTGCTCGCGGCCTCGACGCGCGACATTTCGCTCGCCGAGGACGCACTCGCCGACGCCTTTGAGCGGGCGCTGCGGGGCTGGCCGGTGACGGGTGTGCCCGACAGCCCCGAGGGCTGGCTCATGACCGTGGCCCGCAACCGCATCCGTGACCTGCTGGGCTCAGCGAGCGTGCGCAGCACGGTGCCGCTCGACGATGAACGCGCCTGCATGCTCGCCGGCGGCGGGCGCGAGGTGGCCGATGCCGTGTTCGCCGATACCGAGCCGGACGCGATCCCGGACAGGCGGCTGGAGCTGCTGTTCACATGTGCGCACCCGGCGATCGACCGCACGGTGCGCACGCCGCTCATGCTGCAGGTCGTCCTCGGCTTCGACGCGGCCCGCATCGCCGCCGTCTTCGATGTGCAGCCAGCGGCGATGGCGCAGCGGCTGGTGCGGGCGAAGCACCGCATCCGTGACGCCGGCCTCCCCTTCCGTGTGCCCACGCGCGGGGAGATGCCGGCGCGGCTGCCGGCGGTGCTCGAGGCGATCTACGGCGCCTACGCGATCGACTGGCTCGACCAGCACGAGCGGATCCACGAGTCGATCGCCGACGAGGCCCGCTGGCTCGCGGTGCTGACAGCCGGCCTGCTCGAGACCGAGCCCGAGGCCTGGGGCCTGGCGGCGCTGCTGACGCTCGCGCAGTCGCGGGCGCCGGCCCGCGCGAGCACGCCCTGGCCGCCGCTTGAGGAGCAGGACACCGCACTCTGGGACCGCGCCCTGATCGCCGAGGGCGAGGCGCTGCTGGTGCGTGCACACGCGCTCGGACGGCCGCTCGGCCGCTTCCAGCTCGAGGCCGCGATCCAGTCGGCACACTGCGGACGGGCCTTCACTGGCACGATCGATCGCGACGCGATCGTGAAGCTCTACCGCGGCCTGGTCGCGATCGCGCCGACGACCGGAGCGGTCGCGGCCCTGGAGGCACTCACAGCCGGGTCCTGAGATCGGTCGGCCGTGGTCAGAGCTCGGCGGGATACTCCGACACCACCGGCCTCAGCGGCACTCCGGCCCGATCCTGACTGGAGGGCTGGATGTCGGGGCGGGTGATGGCGAGGTAGAGCACCAGCACGAAGACGATCAGGGCGATCACGATCGCGGTCGGCCCGTTGCCGAAGTTGAGGCCCGTCAGGTAGTCCGGTTTGCTGATCCAATCCGAGAACGACGCCCCCAGCGGCCGCGTGAGGATGTAGGCCGACCAGAAGGCCGTGATGCTCTCCAGGCCGAACTGCCGCCACAGCAGCCACGGGATCAGGATGAGCACCAGGAAGAAGATCCCCGAGGTGAAGTAGCCCATCCCGAGCGACGCCGCCGTGAAGTCCCCGAATGCGGTGCCCAGCGCGAAGGTCGCGAACACGACCGACCAGTAGAACGCCTCGCGCCGCTGCGTATCGATGCTGTGGATCGAGACGGTGCCTTCGCTGCGATACCAGGCCCAGAACGCGATCGCGAGGATGGCGGCCCATAAGAGGCTGAGGGGCCCGTACGGGATGTGCATGTCAAGGTGCATGAAGTCCGACAGTCCCGTGCCGGCGATCGCGATCGCGTACGCGAGCGACCAGTAGGCGAAGGCCCGGTAGCGACGGGTCGAGAACTGCAGGACGAGCGCAATCACGAACAGCGCCACCTCGGTACCGCCGCCTCCGAAGTTCCCGTAACGCTTCAGGTAGTCGGAGGTGACCTCGCCGCCGGCCGTGGTCAGGATCTTCACGACCCAGAAGAGAGCGATGATCTCCGGAACCTTCGCCCGCTCGGGCGCCGGGAACAGCCGCCCGATGAACGGCAGCTGCCCATCGATGCTCCGGCGCAGAGCGCCGGAACTGGAACTTGGCTTCCTCATAGGTGGCAGCGAAGGGTACGGGCGTCGATTAAGCGCAGCTATCGGCCGGGTGCGGGCGGCGCGTCACCTGGCGGCGGTGTGGGCGGCGCGCTGCGGTAGGTGGCCGGGGTGGCCGACAGCCGGATCGGATTGCGCGGCAGCTTGATTGCGTTCCCCTCGTCGGTTGTGAGCATGACCGTGGGCTCGAGGCCAATGCGCTCGGCGAAGCGGAAGGCCTGACCGATGTCGTTGACGACGCCGGCGGGAACGCGCGCGTCCGTCAGGCGGTCTGACCACGTGGACGCGGCGGCGGCCGCGAGCGCCGCCTCCAGCCGGTCGACCAGCGCCGAGCGATTGGCGACGCGATCGCTGTTTGTCGCGAAGCGGGAGTCGTCGCTGAGCTCCGGGACACCCAGCACGACGCAGAGGCTGGCGAACTGGCGGTCGTTGCCGACCGCGAGCACCAGATCGCCCTCCCCGCACGCGAGAACTTCGTAGGGGGCGATGCTCGGATGCTGGTTGCCCATGCGGTGCGGAACGACGCCGGCGGCGGTATAGGCGGCGGACTGGTTGACGAGCGCCGCGAGCAGCGATGACATGAGATCGACGTCGATGCGCTGGCCCTCGCCCGTCGCCTGGCGGTGCACCAGCGCGGCGAGGATCCCGGCGGTCGCGAACTGTCCGGTCAGCACGTCGACCAGTGCGACCCCGACCTTGTAGGGCGGCCCGTCCGGCGCGCCGGTGATGCTCATCAGCCCGCCGAGCGCCTGCACCAGCAGGTCGTATCCGGGGAGCTCGGGCGCCTGGGGGCCGAAGCCCGTGATCGAGCAGTAGATCAGGCCCGGGTTGCGCTCTCTGAGCGCGTCGTAGCCGAGTCCGAGCGAGTCCATCAGCCCGGGCCGGAAGTTCTCGACCAGCACGTCAGATGTTGTCGCGAGCTCCTCGGCCTGCTTGCGCCCGGCCTCGGTTTGCAGGTCGATGGCGACGCTCTGCTTGTTGCGGTTGACGCTCTGGAAGTAGGTCGCGGTGCCGCCGGCGTCATAGGGCGGCCCCCAGCTGCGCGTCTCGTCGCCGCTGCCCGGCCGCTCGATCTTGGTGACCTCCGCGCCGAGATCTCCCAGCACCATCGTCGCGAACGGGCCGGCCAGCACGCGTGAGAAATCCGCGACCCTGATGTTTTCGAGCGCACCGCCCATGGGAATTC
>WQWK01000220.1 GCA_009785395.1 Conexibacteraceae bacterium | reverse complement strand
TCGGGTCCCTCACCGCCGAAGTACGGATCCGCCACCGTCTCCCCCGGCTCGCCGAGGAACACTCCGACAGGCGTACGCGTGTAGGTGTCGGCGACGCCGATCGTGGCCGCGTACTCCCGCAGCAGCACGTCAGCGGCGCCGTCGCGGTCGTACTGCGTGACGCCGAGCATCCGCTCCGCCTCCTCGTAGAAGGGGGCGAGCTCGCGCTCCCAGTCCCCCAGCTCCGACCACTGGGGGTTGGCATAGAACGCCGGACGCGCGCGATACAGCGTGTTCGCGTAGCCGAGGCTGCCGCCACCGACACCGCTCCCGGACATGATGAAGACGTCCTTGAAGAGCGTCATCCGGAAGATGCCGCGGAAGCCGACGTACGGCGCCCAGAGATACCGTCGCCAGTCACTGGTGCGCTGCGCGAACTCGTCATCGGCGAAGCGCCGGCCGCACTCTACGACGGCGACCTTGTAGCCCTTCTCGGCCAGGCGCAGGGCTGCGACGCTGCCGCCGAATCCCGAGCCGATGACGAGCCAGTCGTAGTCGAAGTCCACTAGCCCGCGAATGTACGGATCACGACTCTGCCTTCGGCGTCAGCACCATCACCGGGAGCGTGCGCTCGGTCTTCTCCTGGTACCCGCCGAACTGCGGCTGGGCGGCCACCTGGGCCGAAAACAGGCGCTCGCGCTCATCGCCGCTGGCCTCCTGCGCGATCACTGGCACAGTCTCCTCCCCCACCTCGAGAGTGGTGTCCGGGTGGGCCTTGAGGTTGTGGTACCAGGCGGGGTTCTCGGGTGCACCGTTGTTGGAGGCAACCACCACGTACCGGCCGCGGTCCGGCAGGTAGACGAGCGGCGCGATCCGCGCCTCCCCCGACCTGGCGCCGATGTGATGCAGAAGGATCAGGGGACTGCCCTCGAACATCCCTCCGACCCTGCCGGCGTTCTCTCGGAACTCCGTGATGACCTGGGCATTGAAGTCGGCCATGCTCATTGCAATGACTCTCCTCAGGACGTGGTGGATTGCGCGCTGACATCATCGTCGCATGCTGAGGACCGTGGCCGCGACCCGGTATGTGACGGCGCTGCGCGAGGGCGGGTCGCTGCCGGGCCTCGTGGAGGCCGACGACGACGGCCTCTACGTCGTCAAGTTCTGGGCCGCGGGCCAGGGCGTGAAGGCGCTGGTGGCGGAGGTGATCGTGGGCGAGCTCGCGCGCGCGGCCGGCCTGCCCGTGCCCGAGATCGTGCTCGTCGAGCTCAGCCCGGAGCTCGGTCGCACAGAGCCCGACCCTGAGATCAACGAGCTCGTCACCGGCAGCGCCGGGCTCAACGTCGGAATCGACTTCCTACCTGGCGCCCTCGACTACAACCCGGCGAAGCCCGGTGACCTGGACCCGCTGCTGGCGTCGCAGATCGTCTGGTTCGATGCCTTCACCACCAACGTCGATCGCACACCGCGCAACCCGAACCTGCTGGTCTGGCACCGCCGCACCTGGATGATCGATCACGGCGCCGCGCTGTACCTGCAGCACGGCGAGCGCGACCTCGCGCCGCGCGCCCGCGAGCCTTTCCTGCTGATCGCCGATCATGTGCTGCTGCCGCTCGCCTCCGAGCTGCGGGAGGCCGATGCGCGCATGTCCGCGGCGCTCACGCCCGAGCTGATCGCGGGCGTCGTCGGGCTGGTTCCCGACGCGTGGCTCACCGAGACCGCGCGTGCTTCCTATCGCGACTACCTAGCGGCGCGGGTCGCGCCGCCGCGTGGGTTCCTCACCGAGGCGGAGGCCGCGCGTGGCGCCTGACCCGTTCCAGTACGCGGTGCTGCGGCTGGTCCCGCGCGTCGAGCGCGAGGAGTTCGTGAACGTCGGCGTGATCGTCTTCTGCCGGGCACGCCGGTTCCTGCGGGCGCGGGTCGCGCTCGACCCGCGCCGCATCCACGCGCTTTACCCCGGCATCGACCTCGATGCGATCAGCGAGCACCTGGAAGCGCGGGTGCGGGTGGCAGCCGGCGATGCGGACGCCGGGCCGGTCGCGCAGCTGCCGCAGTCGGAGCGCTTTCACTGGCTGGTGGCGCCCTCGAGCACGGTGCTCCAGGCCTCCTCGGTCCACAGCGGCCTGTGCGACGACCCCGAGGCCGTGCTCGACCACCTTTTCACCGAGCTCGTGGCGCCTGCGGGCGACCAAGGGTCCGACTAGACTTTCCCACCATGCCCAAGCAACAGCGCGCCATCCGCATCGAACAGAAGAGCCAGCTCAACGCCATGGAGTCGCTCCAGAGCCGCAGTGACGAGGAGCTCGAGTCGGAGACCCGCTACAGGGCAGCCGCGCAGGCGATCCTCGGCGCCCGCAAGGCAGAGAAGTTCGACGCCAAGGCCGCGCGCGAACACTTCCAGAAGGCGCTGGCCGCCGCGCGGCCGCAGGAGCGCATGCAGATCCGCCGCATGGCCGACGCCTCGCTGGCGCTCGCCGAGCGCCGCAGTGGCGACCTCAAGGCCGCCACCGCGAAGCTCCCGGGCGTCGAGGTGCCGACCGGACGGCAGCTGTTCGGCCTGCGCGTGCTCGGGCTGGTGGCGCCGCCGGCGAGTGCCGGCATCCTCGCGCGCATCCGCGGCATCGTGATTGTGGTGATCGCCATCGCCGCGATCCTCGCGCTCGCCTTCGGCATCGTCGAGGGCATCGGCCAGGCGGCCGGTGGCATCTCGCTCGACATCGCGATCTTCTACGCGCTCGCGCTCCTGGTCGTGGCCGGCGGCGTGCTCGTCTTCCTGGGGCGCAGACGTCAGCGGGCGGCGCTCGCCAAGCGCCGCGAGGACCTCGCGGCGCGCTCGTCGGCGCGTTGAGCTTCGCGTAGCCGGCTGAGATACCCGACCCTGATGTGCGGGCGCTACTCCCTCGCGATCCCGGACCTGGCTCAGCTTCGCGCACGCTTCCCCGTCGGTGAGTCGGTCGCGGTCCAGCCGCACTACAACATCGCGCCCTCGAGCGAGGTGATCACGGTCACAACCGACCGCGACGGTCACCCGCGCGGCGAGCTGCTGCGCTGGGGACTCGTGCCAAGCTGGGCCAAGACCTCGAGCACGGGTTTCAAGATGATCAACGCGCGCGCCGAGACGCTGCTGGAACGCGCCGCCTACCGCCGGCCGTTCGAGCGTTTCCGTTGCCTGATCCCCGCCGACGGCTTTTACGAGTGGCAGGCCCGTCCCGGCGAGAAGCGCAAACAGCCCTTTCACATCACCCGTGCCGACGGCGAGCTGTTCGCCTTCGCAGGGCTCTGGTCGGTCTGGCACCGGGGCGAGCCCGACGAGCTGCGGACCTGCACGATCATCACCACAGCCGCCAACGAGCGGGTCGCCGAGCTCCACGACCGCATGCCCGTGATCCTCGAGCCGGACTCGGAAGCGGTGTGGCTCGCGCACGACACCCCGCAGGACGCGCTGCTGACGCTGTTGGGTGGGCTACGAGCAGAGCAGATGGCGCTGCGGCCGGTCGGCCCCGCCGTCAACGACGTGCGCTATGACGGCCCCGAGTGCCTCCTGGACCCGCCGCCACCAGCCCAGGAGAGCCTGTTCGCGTGAGCAACGTGTCCCGCCTCATCTCCGCATTTGACCAGGTGATCCTCGACCTGGACGGCACCGTTTGGGTCGGTGGCGCGGCGACGCCGCGCGCACCCGAGGCGATCGCCGCGATCCGCGCGAGCGGGCGGCGGCTCGCGTTCGTGACCAACGACGGCGGTCGCTCGCCGGAGGAGTACGTGCAGAAGCTGTGGTCGCTCGGGTGCACCGCGGCGGTCGAGGAGATCGTCAGCGTCGGCTCGGCGATCCAGTACGTGCTGGCCGAGCGCGAGCCCGGCGCGAAGGTGTACGTGATCGGCGGGCCGCCGATCTTCCGGCATGTCAGCGATGCCGGCCACCACATCGCCAACAACACTGCGCGCGCCGAGACCGCTGACATCGTCGTCGTGGTCGCGCACCGCGACTTCAACTACGGCGAACTGCTGATGGCGACGCGGGCACTGGTGGCGGGCGCCGAGCTGATCAGCGGCGGGCGCGACCGCAGCTATCCGGTCGCGGGCGGCATCGCTCCCGGCACCGGCGCGGTCACCGCCGCGCTCGAGTACTCCTCCGGAGTCACCGCCCGCGTCGTCGGCAAGCCCGACCCGCAGGTCTTCGAGGTTGCGCTCGATCGCCTGGGCCCGGGCCGCACGCTGGTGATCGGCGATCATCTCGCGTCCGACCTGGGTGGAGCGGCGGCCGCCGGCCTGGAGGCCGCGATCGTCCTCAGCGGCATCACGACGCTCGCGGAAGCGCAGGCCGCGACCGATCCGGCACCGGTCGCGATCGGGCAGGATCTGGCGACGCTCGTACTCTCGG
>WQWK01000219.1 GCA_009785395.1 Conexibacteraceae bacterium | reverse complement strand
GACGCCCGCAACGCCACGTGCTGCGGAGGGCTGTGAAAGCGCGGCACCGGGCTCCGTGATGAGGCGGGCGACCAACATTGAGGTATACGAGGCTAAGCGCCGCCGAAGACGAAGAGCGCTACCCAAGCCTCCCCGTGCTCCACCAGCCGAGACGCCCGCTCCCACGAAGGACCAGCCACGTGGCCGATCGACTTGGACGCGTCGTTGGCTTCTGCTTCGGGTTTACGAACTCGACGAGCGGCAGCCGGACCACAGCTGCGTCGTTGAAGCGACAGGCTCGCGTGTTATCGGGGCGAGATCACTGGGAGTCCAAGAGCCTTGCCTTCGGTGATCATCCTGTGGTCGTAGGTGATTAGCACGCCGACGTCGGCGGCGATGCTGGTGGCGGTGGCGAGGTGGATCGCGTCCAGCGATCTGAGCGTGAGCCCGCCGATAATTGTTGCCGTTGGGATGATCGGGTCGATCGACAGGAGGTTCAGCCTGGCGAGAACGTTTGTCGCCAGTTGCGGTGCGCCGCCGCGGAGCCGCCGTGCGGCGCGGGTGACCCCGACGCTTGCCAGGAGGCTTGAGACTCGCTCTGGCCAGTTCGTCAGCTCGTGGCGCAGTGCCGCGGTCTCTGCCTCTACGGCGATGAGCTTGACCAGCGCGGAGGAGTCGAGGACGGGCGCCTATGCAGCGTCGCCGTTGGAGGTCGGCTCGGGGCCGCGCTCTGCTGCCAGTGCTGCGGTTGCCGGCGCGTCCGGGCCCAGGTCAAGCGGCTCGATCTCCAGCAGATCGCCGGTCGCGTGACTGACGATCAGCTCACGCAGGGTGAGATGGCTGTCGGGTGAGGGCTCGGTGCTCATGATCGGTAAGTATCGCGCACGGCGGGACGGGTGTTGGCGGGGATAGGGTGGCGCTGGGGGACGAGGATGCGCTCGCGGCGACGGCCGCGGCGTGCTGATCATCCCGTGCTCGGCCGCGTCCGCTTCCGTGCCAGCCGAGCGGTCGGGCCGACGTTGCAGAGCACCGGGTTCTGGACCGATTGGGGTTTCAGGTGAGATCCTTCCCGAATGAGCACGGAGGAGCAGGTCAAGACGTTCAAGGTCACGCCGAGGAAAACGGCGGCTTCTGCCCGGCGTATGGAGATTGGGTCTGCTGCCACCGCAACGGGCGTGCGCGTGGTGTCGCTTGAGGAAGCATCGGCCGGGCGAAACTGGACGAAGATTGAGGTTACGGTCGCGGGCCACCCAAGTCAGATCAGGGCTTTCCACAAGGAGCTCTTCCCGGACGGTGGCGGATCGATGACCGAGTTCGAGCTTTTCCAAGGTGGGGGTGGACTCGATGACGTGGCTTTCGGGCTGGTCATGGACCTTGTTGTCGATCCGGCGTTCAAGGCAGTACGGGAACGGTGGCGACGACACCGCGATCCCCCGCTTCCCGGAAACGTGGAGCCGGGTCCTGGACAGGCTCGCACTACGGTGACCTGGCGGTGGGAGCAGACGCTTGCCGACGGTGATGCCGCTGGCCCCGTGGTGATTTGCCGGTATGCCGAGGGCGAAGACGAACCAGAGACAACCGAGGAATGGCCAAACTGGATCAGGCGCTCCCAGGCCCTGGCGTTCGCCAAGGAACATAACTTCGTCTTCGAGCCGCACGACCTCCCCGAGGACTGAAGCACCCTTCTGCGCTCTGCCGGTTTCACGAATTACCGACCATGATGCCGCGGCGATTCTGGTGGCTTGAGAGTTCCCTTCCGCGGCTCTGGCCGACAGCGGTCACACCCGACAATCTGGAAGCTCTGGCAGGCAGTTTGTCGACCTGATCCCGAAATCTCACCGCTTCCGTAGATGTGGCGGCCCGGTTCGCAGTTTGTCGGATCTGACTGGCTCAGCCGGCCAGAACCTCGATGCCGGCGGGCGCGACCCGGCTGAACGACGGCAGCGCATGCCGGCCGAGCGCCTCCAACTCCGACACGACGCGCTCGGGGCACTCGAGCGTCGCCATGTGACCGATCTCGTCGATGACGACCAGATCGGTGACCTGCGGGAGTCCGGCGGCGATGCGCTCGGCGTGATTCGGTGGCGTGAGACGGTCGTGTGTGCCGACCAGGACAAGCGCCGGCACGGGGATGTTCTGCACCGCGCCGAGCAGATTCATCCGCGCGATCGAGCGTCCGGCCGCGGCGCGCACCTGTGGCGGGCAGCGCCACAGCATCGGCTCGTAGAAGGCGACCTCCGCGTCGGACGCGTGCGGCCCGAAGGCCGCGTAGCGGGTGATCGCGCGGCTGATCGCCGTCGAGACCTGGGGATAGCTGTTGCTGCCGGAGAGGATGTAATTGGTCCCGATCTCACGCCTGATGCCCTCGGGCAGCACGGCCGGGAGCAGGCGGCTCGACGCGATCAGATCGGCGAAGCCCGTGCTGAGCAGCGCCACCGCGCGGACCCGCGCCGTGACGTCGTGGTCCACGGCCCACGCCGCAATCGACATCGCGCCCATCGAGTGGCCGACGAGGATCACGTTGTCGCGCTCCGCACAGGTCGCATCGAGCACCGCCTCGATGTCCTCGCCATAGCGCGCCAGCTCGTGATCACCGTGTGCCGGGAGCCCGCTCGAGCCCTGGCCGCGGAGGTCATAGGCGACGACCCGGTGCCCCTGTTCCACCAGGCCGCGGATCACGCGGCTGTAGACCTGAAACTCCTCGGTCCAGCCTGGCGCGAGCACGAACGTTGGCACGCCCGTGTCCTCGGGCCCGAAGGACTCCGCGTGGATGCGGGTGCCGTCGGCCGAGGTGACGATCCAGGGTGTGCCGGCGGGCAGCGAGCGCAGCAGCCTGTACTCCTCGTTGTGCTCCAGCGCGTGCCGGTGCGCGTACTCGGCGCCGGCGGCTGCTGCGACGGTTACAAGGCCGGCGCCGGTGATGACCCGCTGCAGCGCGGGACCGGGGGTGATCCGCATGGGCTGTAAACAGTAACGTGTGTGAAGAGCGGCCGCCGTGGGCATTTGCACCGAACTCGGAGCCGACGGTGTGCAGCGAGCCGACGGTGTGCAGCGAGCCGACCGTGTCCAGCGAGGTGGGTCGGCGTCAGCTCGGCGCGGTGCCCAGCTCGACCAGTGCGCGCTCCGCGGCGGCATCGCCCACGTAGGGCAGCATGACCGAGTAGGCGAGGTCAGGCAGCAGGCTCGGCAGCTCTGTCGCCTCACCCGCGAGCACGCGCGAGTAAACGACCTCATATATCCCGCCGATCACGATCTCGGACGTCAGCTCGGGCGGATCGTGCGTCTGCACCAGCTTCTGCGGCAACGTCTGCGCGCCTTGGTGCAGCACCCCGGCGAGCGCGCGCATCATCGCGTTGCGCCGAGTGATCGCCGTGGGGCCGGCCGCCAGCACCTCGACGATGCACATCTTCGCGTAGCGCGGCTGCGCGGCGGCGAGCTCGAGGAAGACGCGCATGCAGCCGATCACGCCGGTGATGAAGCTCTTGCTCGAGTCGTAGGCGGTGGTGACCTGCGTCAGCAGCTCCTGCGCGATCCCGTCGAACGAGGCCAGGTAGGCCTCTTCCTTGCTCTTGAAGTTGTCGTAGAAGGTTCGCCGTGAGACGCCGGCCACGGTGATGATGTCCTCGACGCTCATCGCCACGTAGCCCTTCTCGCCGACCACCTCGGCGACGGCGTCGAGCATCCGCTGCATCTGGTTGGCGGCCACGAAGCTCTTGGTCAGCCCGTGGCGACCCGGCGGCAGCTGCTGGGGTCTGCGCGTGCGCGGCTCAGAGGTCATATGGGCAGGTGGTCGCCGGAGGGTTTTGCATCGCTGTGTGAACGTCTTGTCTGTATGCAGGTGAGACGCACCGGACAATAGCGCTTTACGAAACGCCGATGTTTCTCAAGACACCAGCAGGCGCCGTACGGTCTGAGATAGTCCCCCGGGTGCGATCGCGCGTCCCCCGCAGGGCCGGCCTCACCTGGCTGGCGCTCGCGCTGCTGACCGTCGGCTCGGTCGGGGATCTCGGCTCGACGCCGACGATGGCCGTCTTCGGCCTCGCCTCGGTCGCGCTCTACGTGATCCCGGCGATCGTGTTTCTGGCGCCGGCCGCGCTGGTCTCGGCCGAGCTCGCCTCCGGCTGGAAGGGCGGCGTCTACAACTGGGTCAGCGAGGGCATCTCACCGGCGATGGGCTTCGCCGCGATCTGGTGCCAGTTCGCGCAGACGACCTTCTATTACCCGGCCGTGCTCGCCTATATCGCGAGCACGCTCTCATACGGATTCGCGCCGAGCCTCGCCCACAGCGGCATCTACACGACCGCGGTGATCATCTTCCTGTTCTGGGCGACGGTGCTGGTCGCCGCCCGCGGCCTGCTCGCCGCCGACCGGCTCGCCACCTGGGGGATCGTGATCGGCACGCTGATCCCCG
>WQWK01000218.1 GCA_009785395.1 Conexibacteraceae bacterium | reverse complement strand
GCTGCGCACGGATGCGCGCCCCGCTCCGATCGTGACGGTCAGAGCGGTCGGCTACCGCTTCGACGAGGACGCAAGCTGAGCGGCCTTGAGCTGGCGCCGGTTGAGCGGGCCCAGGTTGAGCTGGCCGAGGTTGCCGTGGCAGAGCCTGCGGGCGCGGCTGATCGCCGCCCTGGCGTTCATCGTGCTGGTCGCGCTCGCGGTCACGTTCGCCGTCGTCTACGACTCGACCGGCGCGCAGCTCCGCGCCCAGATCGACCGCTCGATCCGCGGCGGCGCCGACCAGCTCCGGCACGCGATCACCGAGGATTCGTCCTCCTCCCCGCACGACGTGCTCGCGACGGCGCGGGCCTACGCCGCCTCGCAGCCGTACAGCAGATCGGCCGTGCTGCTGTTCGTGATCGTGCCGGGCGTCGGCACCGCGAGCAACCATCCCGAGCTCTTCGGCTCCAGCCGGCCGGAGGACGGCGAGTCCGCCGCCGAACAGGACGCGGAGAATGCCCTGGGCCGGCGGCTCGCGCAGCCGCACGCAGGTTTCAGCACGAAGCCCGCCCCGGATGCCGGTGACCTGCGGCTGTACCAGCTCCGGTTCCAGGTCGCGGGCCACACGATCTATGCCGGCGCCGGCGAGAGCCTCGCCAGCGTCGACCATGCCCAGGATGTGGTTGCGAACTCGTTCGCGCTGGCGGGAGCGCTGGCGCTGGCGCTGGCGGTGCTCGCCGCCTACGTGATCGGCTCGCGCATCACCGGCCCGATCCGGCGCTCCGCGACGGTCGCGGCGCGGATCGACGCCGGCGACCTGACACCACGGATCGTCCTGCCCAGGAACGCCAACAGCGAGCTGCAGGTGATGGCTGAGGCGCTCAACCACATGCTCGACCGGCTCGCCGCCGCATTCGCGGCCCAGCGCGACTTCGTCGCCGACGCCTCCCACGAGCTGCGGACACCGCTGACGGTGATCCGCGGCCAGCTCGACGTGCTCGCCGCGGTCGAGGAGGACGGTCCGGTTCCACGCGCGGAGGTTGAGCGCGTCGAGCGGCTGCTGCAGGCCGAGGTCGCCCGGCTCTCGCGCCTGGTCGACGACCTTTTGCTGCTCGCCCAATCCGACCGCGACGACTTCCTGCACGTCACCGACGTGAAGCTCGACGAGCTCGTCAGCGAGCTCTGGGACGGGCTCAGCCTGATCGCCGAGCGCAACTTCGAGGTCGGCGTGCTCGAGCCGGTCAGGGTCCGAGCGGACCCTGACCGGCTCGCCCAGCTGCTGCGGAACCTCGCGCGCAACGCGATCGCGCACACGCGCTCACCCGACGGGCTGGTGCGCGTCGACATGGCGCGGCGCGGCGCCGGACAGGTCCGCATCACGGTGAGCGACAACGGCCCGGGGATCCCGCCGCAGGCGCGTGAGCGCGTGTTCGAGCGCTTCTACCGGACCGACACCGGGCGCACCCGGGCCGAGGGCGGAGCCGGACTCGGCCTCGCGATCGTCCACGCGATCGCCGACGCGCACCATGGATCGGTGCGCGTCGACGATTCGGTCGCGGGCGGCGCCGCGTTTGAGCTCGATCTCCCGATCGAGCGTTGAGCGGACGCCGCCCAGAGGTACTACTGCTAGGCCGCTTCGGCCTCGACCGCGACGGCCGGGACTGCCTCCAGTTGCTGTGGCTCCCCGTCCTCCCAGATCTCCTGGGGGGAGCCGAGCGCCGCGTGCGGAGCGCGCACCAGCCACACCGATAGCGCGACTCCCGCAGCCAGAGCGAAGATGCCGATCAGGAAAGCGAGGTGGTAGCCGTCGGTCAGGGCGTGCGGCAGCGAGGCTCCGGCCGCGTGCAATGAGGCCGTGCGGGTGCTGGCGAGCGTCGCCAGAACCGACAGTCCGAGCGCGCCGCCGACCTGCTGGCTGGTATTCACCAGACCCGACACGAGACCCGAGTCCTCCGGCGTCGCCGTCGACATCGCGAGCGTCATCAGCGCCGGGAAGGCGAGCCCGGCCCCGAGTCCCATCAGGAGCGTTGCCGGGAGCAGCTGGGTCACATAGGTCGCGTGCGTTCCCGGAATCCGGAACAGCACCATGCCCAGGCCCACCAGCGCCAAGCTCGGTGCCAGCGTCATGCGGGCGCCGACGCGGTCGATCACCCGCGCCGAGACGCCGAGCGACATGGCAGCGATTCCAAGTGCCAGCGGCAGGAACGCGAGGCCGATCTTGATGGGGTCGTACCCGAGCACGTGCTCGAGGTAGAGCGCCCCCAGGAAGAAGACTCCGAACAGCCCCGCCACGAGCGACATCTGGATCAGGTTGGCGCCCGACACATCGCGCGAGCGGAACACGCGCAGCGGCATCAGCGGATTGGAGGCCGTCGCCTGGCGCACCAGGAATGCGGCCAGCAGGGCGATCCCGCCGCCGCCGAAACCGAGCGTGTGAGCGGAGCCCCAGCCGTAGGTCGCGGCCTCGACGATCGCGTACACCACCGCCATCAGCGAGGTGACGAGCAGCACCGCTCCGGTCAGGTCTGCCCCCGCGCCGAAGCCGAGTCCGCGGTCATTGGGCAGCAGCCGCAGCGAGAGGAGCAGCGTGATGGCCCCGATCGGCAGGTTCACGAAGAAGATCCAGTGCCAGCTCAGCGCCTGCGTGAGCACGCCCCCGGCCAGCAGGCCGATCGCGCCACCAGCCGAAGCGACGAACGCGTACACGCCGATCGCCCGCGTGCGCTCCATCGGCGCCTCGAACATGGTCACGATCATGCCCAGGATGACCGCCGAGGTCATCGCGCCGCCGACGCCCTGCACGAACCGTGCCACGATCAGCATCGCCTGGCTGTCGGATAGGCCGCAGATCAGCGACGCGAGCGTGAACAGCACCAGGCCTGAGACGAAGATCCGTCTGCGTCCGATCAGGTCGCCCAGGCGGCCGACGAGCAGCAGCAGTCCGCCGAACGCGATCAGATAGGCGTTCACCACCCACGCGAGGCTGGACTGTGAGAAATGCAGATCATGCTGGATCGAGGGCAGCGCCACGTTCACGATCGTCTGGTCGAGGATGATCATCAAGAAGCCCATGCACAGCACGACGAGCGCGATCCAGCGTCGCCTGTCACCTGCGGATGAAGCCTGCGTCTGGGTTGGATTTACTGCGGACATTCGAAAGTTCGTGCTCCTTTGTTCCCGTGTGAGAACGTACCGTAGCAGATCGTCTCGTACAAGACAATCTTGAAATAGACGACATGCGGTCAGCTTCGGTCCGCGATGACCGGTTCGGCAGGCGATGCCCGGGCGGGAGAACGCAGGCTCAGGCGAGCTGCGCCGTCGCCGGCGGCGCGCAGTCCGCGCCGGCCTGGCCCGACTCCGGGCACGCGAGCAGGCCAAGAGCCTGCAGGAAGACCGCACGCTCAGCCTCCGGGACCCGTGAGAGCACACGCTCGTTGGCCTGCGCAAAGGCCTTGTCAGCCTTGCGCAGGACCTTGCGCCCCTCGGCGGTGACCGCGACGATGCGCGCACGGCGGTCGCTGGGCAACGGCCGGCGCTCGGCCAGGCCGTCACGCTCGAGCTCGTCGAGCGTGACCATCATCGTCGTCTTGTCGAGCCCGACGATGCGTGCGAGCTGAGTCTGTGTGTGCTCAGCCCCGAGCGCGACCAGGAGCACCTGATGCTTGCGCGACGTGAGCCCCGTGGCCGTCAGTGCCGCGTCGAACTCGGCCTTCTGCAATTGAGTCGCGCGAGACAGCAGCCAACACAGGTCCGAAGCGAGAAGCTCAGGCGGCTCGAGTGCATTGGTGACAGCTGTTGTCCCCATTGATCCGATCGTAGCAGCGGATAGGTTAGCCGTGAGAAAGTCTTACACGGGACTATCCCCGGGCACCGGCGGACGGACCACGCCCGTGGCGACCCGATCAGGCGGCCGCGGCCGACTCCCCGCCGGCCTCGGCGCTGACCCCGCCGGCCGCTGCGCCCCCCGCAGCCTCGGCTGCCGCAGAAACCTCGTCAGCTTCGGGCGGCTTCGCGCCCTCCTTGGCCCACGGCTCGTCGAACTCGACCCGCCAGCGCCCCTCCTCCGTCTGCATCAGCGCCAGACGCGAGCGGAAGTTCTTGCCGGCGCGGCTCTTGAAGCCGGTCACGGGCCGCTCGGTGCGGCCGGTCTTGATCAGCTCCCGGGCGATCGCCGTCGTCAGGTTCTTGCCGGCCTTCGCCTTCCAGATCACGAATCCGCAGCCGGGGTCGCTGCGCGACCAGCACGAGTAGCCCTTGCGGTTCTCGACGATGTCCTGCCCGCAGACGGGGCACGGCCCGAGGTTCGCCCGCGGAATCCGCACATCCTTCAGGGTCGTGTCGAGCTGCTCGACCGTCTCCTGCGCGAACTTGACGATGTCAGCCATGAAGGCCTTGCGCGTGTCCTGGCCGGTCTCGATGT
>WQWK01000217.1 GCA_009785395.1 Conexibacteraceae bacterium | reverse complement strand
TGGAGACCGTCTACCTCGGCTCGCTGGCGCGACGCTCGCTGATCATGCGCAACGTCGCCGCCGTGGTGCGCGCCGCACGCGGCAAGCCGATCCTGTACTTCCCCGCCCGGCACGACCACTGGCACGTCCAGACCGGCGACGGCTGGGCGGCGCACGTCGCGGGGGCGATCGGCGTCTCGACCGACGCACAGGCCTCGTGGTGGGGCGGCACCGGCGTCGGCACGGTACCGCACGGCCTGATCGCGGCCTACGGCGGCGATACCGTGAGGGCCGCGCAGGTCTTCGCCGAGCGCTTCCACGAGGAGATGAACATCACCGTGCTGGTCGACTGGGATAACGACAGCGTGCGCACGGCGGTCGAGGTCGCCGCGGCGCTGGGGCCGAAGCTCTGGGGTGTGCGGCTCGATACTTCCGAGATGATGGTCGACAGGTCGGTGTTTCACTCGATGGGGGATTTCGACCCGCGCGGCGTGAACCCACAGCTCGTGCACAACGTTCGCCGCGCGCTCGACGAGGCCGGTTTCCCCGACGTCAAGATCGTCGCCAGTGGCGGCTTCACCGCCGAGCGCATCGAGCAGTTCGAGGCCTTGGGCGTGCCCGTCGACTCCTACGGGGTCGGCTCGTCGCTGATCCGCGGGCAGAACGACTACACCGCTGACGTGGTGATGGTCGATGGCGCCCCCCGCGCGAAGGCAGGCCGCGCATACCGGCCGAACCCTCTGCTGGAGCGGGTGCAGTGACGGCGGGTGGAGCGAGTGGCGCGGGCGCGGAGGGTGCGGCGGGCGCGGTCCTGCTCCGGGCGATCGACCACACCGGCATCGCGGTCGCCGACATCGATGCGTCGCTTTCCTTCTACACCGACACCCTGGGGCTGGCGCTGGTCCACCGCGAGACCGTCGCCGAGCAGGGCGTCGAGGCCGCACTGCTTGACATCGGAGACGGGCACATCGAGCTGATCGCGCCGCTCGGACCGGAGACGGGCGTGGCCAGGTTCCTCGCCAGCCGCGGTCCGGGGCTGCATCACGTGGCCTACCGTGTCGACGACATCGACGCCGCGCTGGCTAGTCTCTCGGCGGCCGGGGTGCGGTTGATCGACCCGCAGCCGCGGCTCGGGATCCGCTCCTCGCGGGTCGCGTTCCTGCATCCAACGGCTTCGGGCGGTGTCCTGACGGAGATCGTCGAGCCCGCCGGTCACCACTGACGCGCGGTCCCATCTGACGCGCGGTCCCTTCACCACGATCGGAGCTTCGAAATGAGCACAGACGACAAGCCCCAGAAGATCAGCATCGGCTTTCACGGCGGCCAGCAGCTGGCCGCGCGCGTGAAGCCGGCAGAGCTCGCGAAGCTGCGCGAGGCGCTGGGCCGCACTGGCGGTTGGCACGAGCTGACGGCCGAGGACGGCGTCGCCGTCTTCGACCTGACCCGCGTCGACTATCTCCTGATCGACGTCGAACAGCACACCGTCGGCTTCTGAGAGTCGCCGCCAGGCTTCTGACCCTCGCTCCGTTCTGACCCTCGCTCCTGTGGACCGCAAGCTTCTGATCCTGCTGCGCACGCGCGGCCACGACGACCCGCGGGTGGAGCGCGCGATCGCGACGTTCTCGCGCAGCGGCGAGCACGCGGCGATCTGGTTCGCCATCGGGCTGCTCGGCGCGACCCTCACGGAGCAGGGCAGCGCGCGCAACCGCGCCTGGAAGCGCGGGATCGCCGCCACCGGCGTCGCCTACGGTCTCAACACCGCGGTGAAGTACACGATCAAGCGGCCGCGCCCATCGCTCGACGAACTTCCCCAGCTGACCCCGACGGTCACCGAACTCTCGTTCCCGAGCGCGCACGCCACCACCTCGTTCGCGGCGGCCGCCGCGTACAGCCGGGCGCTGCCGGCCGCCGCGCCACTGTTCTACGGCGCCGCGGCGGTGTTCGCGGTCAGCCGTCCCTACCTTGGTGTCCACTACCCCAGCGACGTGCTGGCGGGAGCGGCCGCCGGAACCGTGATCGGAAGGACTCTGAGATGCCGATGAAGGTCGGAATCGTCGGCATGCCCAACGCCGGCAAGTCGTCGCTGTTCAGTGCTCTGACCGGCGTCGCCGCCGAGGCGGCGAATTACCCGTTCACCACGATCGAGCCCAACGTGGCCATCGTCCCGGTGCAGGACGAGCGCATGGTCCAGGTCGCCGAGACGGTGAAGGCCTCGAAGATCGTGTGGGACACGATCGCATTCCATGACATCGCCGGCCTGGTCGCGGGGGCGCACAAGGGCGAGGGCCTCGGCAACCAGTTCCTCGCCAACATCCGTGAGACGGACGCGTTGCTGCACGTGGTCCGCGCCCACACTGACACGGGCATCGTCCACTCCGAGGGCAGCGTCGACCCGCTGCGCGACATCTCGACGATCGAGACCGAGCTGATCTACGCGGATCTGGAACAGGCCGAGCGCCGGCTGGAGCGCGTCGTGCGCCAGGCGCGTGGTGGCGACAAACACGCGATCGCCGAGCAGGGCTGGCTGCAGCAGGTGATCGAGGCGCTGCAGGCGGGCAGGCCGGTGCGTACGGTTCCGGTTCCCGACGACGCCGCCGACGCGGCACAGCTGCTCGGCTCGCTGACCGCCAAGCCGGTGTTGTTCGTGGCCAACGTGGACGAGGGCGACGTCGAGGTTCCGGCTGGGATCGCGGAGTATGCGGCGAGCCAGGGGGCGGGCGCGGTTGCGGTCTCCGCCCGGCTCGAGGCCGAGCTCGGCGCGCTGTCCGACGAGGAGGCCGCCGAGATGCGTGCCGACCTGGGCCTGGCCGAATCGGGCCTGCAGACCGTCGTACGCGGGGCCTTCGCCCTGCTCGACCTGATCGCGTTCTTCACCGCGGGCGAGGACAAGCCCGCCCAGACCTGGCACCTGCGTCGCGGGCTCACGGCCTGGCACGCCGCCGGCCAGATCCACTCCGACATTCAGAAGGGCTTCGTGCGGGCCGAGGTCGTCTCCTGGGACGCGCTCGTCCAGTACGGCGGCTACGGGGCCGCCCGCGAGCACGCCGCACTGCGGCTCGAGGGGCGCGATTACGTCATGAGCGACGGTGACGTGATCACGGTCAGGTTCAGCCCGTAGGCTTCTGGCCGTGAGCCGCTTCTCCACCGAACTCGCCAGCCAGCCGCATGTGTGGCGTCAGGCACAGGCGGTTGCCGCTGAGCTCCGTGCAAAGCTCCCCGCGGACGGTGCACGCGTCGCGCTGTTCGGGTGCGGCACCTCCCTCTACGTCTCCCAAGCGGTCGCCTGCTTCCGCGAACAGCAGGGCGCCGGCGAGACCTTCGCGTTCCCCGGATCCGAGGTCCCGGCCACGCGCTCATGGGACGGCGTGATCGCCGTCTCACGCTCCGGCACCACCACCGAGATCATCGACGCGGTCCAGGCGCTCCCCGCCGGCATCCGCTCGCTCGGGATCATCGGCCACCACGGCTCACCTCTCGGCGAGGTGCTGACCGACGAGTTCGATATCCCCTTCGCCGACGAGCAGTCGGTCGTGCAGACCCGCTTCGCCACAACCGTGCTGTCGCTGCTGCTCGGGATCTACGGCTGGGACGTCGAGGCGTCCGCCGGGCGCGCGGAGAAGTTCCTCGCTGAGTCGCTGCCGGATTGGGCAGGAGAGATCGAGCAGTTCGTTTTCCTTGGCCGCGGTGCCGGCGCGGCACTCGCCAACGAGGCCGCGCTGAAGTTCCGCGAGACGCTCGCCACATGGAGCGAGGCCTACACGACGATGGAGTACCGGCACGGGCCGATCTCCGCGGCAGGCGAGCGCAGCCTCGTGTGGGTCCTGGACCGCGAGGAGCCGTCGATCGATGACCAGATCCTCGCCACCGGCGCCCGCCTGATCCGCGGCGACGGCGACCAGCTTGCCGAGCTCGTGAGAATCCACCGCTTCGCCGAAGGGTTGCTGGACCTGCGCGGCATCAACCCGGATAACCCGCCGCACATCGCGCGCTCGGTTGTGCTCTCGACCGACCGGTAGAGAAGCTGTCGCGCCTCGACAACCCAGTCCTGCCAATTGACATCGGCGGCGCCGCGGCATGATCCTGACCGTCACCTCCAACGTTGCGCTCGACCGGACCTACCTGGTCGATCACGTCAATCCGGGCGCGGTCCACAAGGTCCGCACAGCCTTCTCCCAGACCGGCGGCAAGGGGATCAACGTGTCGAGGACGCTTGCCGCGCTCGGCCACAGCACGCTGGTGGCTGGACTGCTCGGCCGCGCCGGTCTCGATGAGGCTCAGGCCGACCTTCAGCGAGCGGGGCTCAGCTGCGAGCTTTACGGAGTCGGCGATCAGCCACGCCAGACGGTGACCGTGACCTCAGACGACGGGATCACGACCACGTTCGACGAGCCGGGGCCGACGGTCACGGAGGCCGAGTGGCGC
>WQWK01000216.1 GCA_009785395.1 Conexibacteraceae bacterium | reverse complement strand
GGCACACGAAGTTCGCCCAGCCCGAGCTCGGTCCATGGGTCGAGAACTCGCGCACCGTCGGCGCCGATTACCACCCGTCACAGCTGGAAGGCTGGGAGCCGCCGGCGCATTGATGGCGGCCGCAAGCGCTCAACAGCTACCGCGGTCCATCCGGCGCGGCCCGCGGATCACGATGGAGTGCGACTGCGGCGAGCGCAGGTATCTGCACTACGGGGAGCGCTGGACCTGCGAGCGCTGCGGCAAAACCTGGGACACGCACAGGATCCCGCTCGAGCAGTACGCCGCGATCCGGGACACGCAGATGCGCTACCGGCGCGTGCCGGTGGCGATCAGCGCCGTCTCGCTCGCCTGTGTGGTCGCCTTCATCATTCTCGGCAAGGCGCTCGGCGGCCTGATCCTGGTCGCGCTGGTGGCGACGACCTGGAACATCTTCTTCCGGCCGATGTACAAACGCCGCTATCAGGCGGCGCTGAAGGAGCTACCGAGCTGGAAGATCAAGCCTGAGTAGGGTGGGCGCCACGCGGGGCGGGCGGAGCGAGCGGGCCCTCAGCTGTCCACGGCGAGCAGCCGCTCGATCCTTGCGAGCTCGTGCTTGAGCGCCTCGGCGTCACCGTCGGAGTACGCGGGGCCGGCGCCGTCAGTGAGCAGGCTCTCAAGTGCGGCGATCCCGCGTGGGGCGACCGGGGCGTTGCTGTGCAGGGTCGATGCGAGCTTCCACATCAACGGACGCGCCTCACGCACCCGAGCCCGGGACGGATAGACAACCGCCCCGATCCAGGGCGTCGAGGGCTCCTCGGCCTGCTCCACCATGCGCTCGAGCGAGCGTGCGAGCGTGTCGCGGTTGCGAGCGCTGGCCAGCTGCAACGCGCGCGCGGTGTGAACCGGAGTGCGCCAGGGTTCGATCCCGTCGGCAAGCTCCCGGTCGAGTGCCGAGGCGCGCAGCCGAGCAAGCAGCGGCGCGAACGGGTGGTGATCGTCAGGCACCGGGGCCACGTTGGCCCGCGCGCGGAAGTGCAAGTGGTGTGCGTGTCTCATCTCGAGCCTCGCCAGGTATATTGTGCTCCTCGTTACGAAGTGCCAGCCAATTTGACGTTTTTATCCGCGCGAGTGGACCTCCCAGGAGGTGAGTCAGTGGATCAGGATCGGACATCGGTTCTAGTCGTCGCGCACCAGACCGCGGCGACATCCGCTCTGGAGGAGGCGGTGCACGAGCGTGCGATGCGGAGCCCGGCAACGTTCCACCTGCTCGTGCCGCGGCGTCGGCGCGGCGGCGAGCAGGCGGCCAGTCCCGACGACGTCGGCAGGCAGGAGGCGGATGAGGTGCTGCGCGACGCGCTGCCGCGTCTCAGTCGCGCCGCCGGAGGCGAGGTCACGGGCGAGATCGGCGGCACGGAGCCGCTGGCGGCGATCAAGGAAGCCCTTGCTGTCGGGGACTACAAGGAGGTCATCATCTCGACCCTGCCACTTGGGGTCTCGAAGTGGCTGAAGGAGGATCTCGTGGCCAGGGCAGAGGTGCTCGGGCCACCCGTGCGGCATGTGCTCGGCCGCGAAAGCCGGCTGACCGCGGCGAACAGCTGAGGCTCAGACCGGCGACTGGTGGCTGACCAGGACCGGCTCGGCCGCCAGGTTCAGGACGGTGTCCTTCGGGGTTGCCGCGGCGAGCACGCACGTCCGGCCGTGTCGCACGAGCGTGACGACGCTGAGCCCGTCAGACGTGCGGTAGACCCAGAGCGGCACGCCCCTGTAATGCGTCAGCCGTGCAGCGGAGGGACGCCGGAGCGGCCGCCCCGCGAACACCGTGTAGCTGAGCTGCTTCCCGTCGTGAAGCCTGTAGAAGACGGTGAGCGCGGAGCGTCCGGTGATGTGGTTGCGGAGCTGGCCGGTCGCGCTCGTGTTCAGTCGCTCGTAGTTGGGGAACGTCACGCCGTGGTAGGCCACGTCCAGGTAGTGGGTGCTGGCGACGCGCGGCGCAGTTCCGGTCGCGGGGACGAAGGCCAGCTTGGCCGCCTGCGTGATCCCCGGGGTCGCGGACGAGCCGCTTGTGACGAGGATGACGGCGAGCAGGACCGCCGCGACCGAGGCGAGAGCGCCGAGGCCGATCGCCGGCCGCCACTGCGGCGCCGGCCAGCCGCGGGCCCCGTTGCGTGCGCGCGCCGGGGAGCGCTCACGATCGTGCGCACGCGTACCAGCCTCAGGGCGGGCGCGGGCCCCGAGCCGCTCACTGACGGCCTCGAGCAGGCGGTCGGGGGTCTCCGGTCCGCCGGTGGCCAGCGCCTGTTTGACGAGCGTCTGCGAGCCCACCGTCCGGCTCACCTCGGGGCTAGCCTGCGCCCAGGCCTCCACGTCCGGCCGCTCGGCGTCGCTGAGCGTCCCGTCCACGAGCCGGGTGATTGCGGCGGCGGCTTCGTCGTCAGAGCTTGGTTTGAATGCCATCTTGAAAACGCGGCCTTTGGCAGAGCATAGTCCTCACGTTCCCTATGACGCCCATGCGGCCCGACTTATTCCATCGCAACCTGTTTTCGGGTGGGCCGCGCGAGATACTGAGCCGGTGCCGTCGGTGAACCAGCGCCAACTCGACCCCGAGTCGCTCTCCGACCACGTCGGGCGCCTGTACAGGGCGGCCTACGGGCTCTGCGGATCCACACAGGACGCCGAGGATCTGGTTCAGGACACGTTCGAGAGGGTGCTGCGGCGCCCGCGGTTCCTGCGCAACAAGGAGCACGACCTCGCGTATCTGATGAGCGTGATGCGCAACACCTGGATCAGCAAGCACCGCGTGCAGCGGCCCGACACCGTCGCGTTCGAGCCCGAGGAGCTCGCGGCCGCCGCAACCACGCCCGGCGACCCGGTGGTGGGTGAGGTGATCGAGGCCGGGGCCGTCTACGAGGCGCTCGCCGGGCTGAGCGATGCGCTCAGGGAAACGGTCGTCGCGGTCGACATTCTCGGGCTCTCCTACCGCGAGGCGGCGCAGGCCCTGGGGACGAAGGAGGGAACGATCATGAGCCGGCTGCACCGCGCGCGCGGGCAGCTTGCTGCGGTGATCGGGGCTGACTCGTAGCGGCCGCCCCACGAAATTTCCGAGGCCGATGGAATAACGCCGGGGGGACCCGCGTCTCCCCTCGCAGTGTCCAATTCTGACTCCTGCAAGGGGAAGACAATGTCCAGCATCATCGCTTCAAACGGTCGTACCCGGGTTGCTCGTCGCGGCCTGGTCGCAGTTGCAACCGCCGCCGCTGCCGCGCTCGGCACGGGCGTTCTGGCAGGACCTGCCTCCGCCGACCCGGCCGCGCAGCCGGATGCGAGCGCCAACTACACGTTCCAGACGGTCGACAACCCACAGGACCTGACCTTCAATCAGCTCCTCGGGATCAACAACGTGAACGTGATCGCCGGCTACTTCGGCTCCGGCAAGCCGGGCCATCCCAACAAGGGCTATGTGATCGGCTCGTGGCAGGGCAACAATCTCAGCAACGGGCGCATCAACCTCGGCGCGATGCACCGTTCGCACCGCGGCCATCAGGCCTCCGGCGCGTTCCAGCCGGAGAACTTCCCGGGGTCGGCACAGACCCAGGTCACCGGCCTGAACAACTCAGGTACGACGGTCGGCTTCGGGGTCGACACCGCCGGTGACAACTTCGGCTTCTATTCGATGGACGGCCGCTTCCACAAGGCCGACTACCCGACGAACGCCCCGGCGAAGCCGTCGATGGATCAGCTGCTCGGCGTCAACGACCACCAGGTCGCCGTTGGCTTCTACACCGACAGCCAGGGCATGAACCACGGCTACACCTACAACATCCGCACGCATCGCTATGGCCAGGTCCACGTGTGGGGTGACAGCAACGTCACGGCCGCGGCGGTCAACAACCTCGGTGACATCGCCGGCTTCGCCACCGGCGCCGCCGGCCAGACCGAGGGCTTCCTGAGGACACCGACCGGCCGCACGTGGCATCTGGACTTCCCGGGCGCCGCGTCGACGCAGGCGCTCGGCGTCAATGACGGTGATGAGGTCGTCGGCACCTACACCACCGGCACCGCGCAGAACCCGATGAACTTCGGCTTCGTGTGGAGCCCCGGACTCGGGTTCCAGACCGTGAACGACCCCAACGGCGTCGGCTCGACCACGGTCAACGGTGTCAACGACCGCGGCACGATCGTCGGCTTCTACACCGACGCGCAGAACAACACCGACGGGTTCGTCGGGCGTCCGTAGCGCTCTCTCGACGGGGCCGGCCAAGCGGGGCCGGCCCCAGTCGCAATATCGATTCAGCAGTCGCCGCCTACGGCTCGCACGCAGGCGGCGGCTGCCGTTGCGCCCCGCTCCAGGCGTCGCATCACCGAATGGACGTGCGAGGGGTGGGCGAGGAAGCTCTGGAAGATCGCCCACATCCCCTGGTAGGGATCG
>WQWK01000215.1 GCA_009785395.1 Conexibacteraceae bacterium | reverse complement strand
TTGATCGACGCGAGCGGGTGCCCTGGATACAGGAAGGCCGGATGCACCCGGACCGAGAGTCCATCGCCGATCCGCTCGGCGGTGCCGATCAACTTCAGCCCAAGGCCGAGCTCGCGGGCGTACTCCATGTCATCGGGCGTGATCTGCCGGATCCCCTCGAACCGCACCTGGTCGAGCCGCACCGGGGTCTCGAACGCCAGCCGCGCGACGATCGCCATCTTCGCGGCGGCGTCGCGGCCGTCGACGTCGTCCGATGGATCGGCCTCCGCGTAACCCAGCCGCTGCGCCTCGGCGAGCGCCTGCTCGAAGGTGAGCCCGAGTCGCGCCATCTCGCTGAGGATGAAGTTGGTGGTGCCGTTGACGATCCCGTGCACCCGGTCGATCCGGGCGCCGGCGAACGATTCCTGCAGCACCCGGATGACCGGCACCACCCCGGCGACGGCGCCCTCGAACCGCAGCTGTACCCCCGCCTCCCGCGCGGCGGCGAACAGTTCGTCGCCGCGCTCGGAGAGCAGCAGCTTGTTGGCGGTGACCACGTGCCGACCCGCTCGCATCGCCTCGAGCACGTAGCCCCGCGCCGGCTCGATCCCGCCGATCAGCTCGACGATCAGGTCGGACCGCGCCAGGATCTCATCGAACGCCCCACTGGACCGGGACAGAACGCCGGACAGCTCCGGCCGCAGCCCCGTGACCCGCTCGACGCGGTCGGCGTGCTCGGCGAGCAACTGCGCGAACGCGCCCCCGACCGTGCCCCGGCCGAGGACCCCGATCCGGAACGGCTCAGCCACGCCGGTGTCCCAATTTTCCCATCAGGACACGTCGCGGCTCATCAGATCCTCATAGGTCTCGCGACGAACGACCACGCGAGCGTTTCCGTCGCGGCAGAAGATCACCGGCGGCCGCGGGACGCCGTTGTAGTTGCTCGCAAGCGCGTAACCGTAAGCGCCGGTCGCCGGCGTCACGATCACGTCTCCCGGCGCGGGGTCGGCCAGCACCACGTCGCGCACGATCACGTCGCCGGACTCGCAGTGCTTGCCGGCCAGCTGGCAGAGCTCGCCGCCGGCGGCGCCCATCCGGCCCGCGATCGCTGCTTCATAGCGGGCGCCGTACAGCATCGGCCGCAGATTGTCGGACATGCCGCCGTCGACCGCCACCCAGGTCGAGACGTTGCGCTTGACGGTCTGGACCGTGTACAGCGTCACCGTCGAGTTGGCGACCAGCGCGCGCCCGGGCTCGATCAGGAGCCGGGCGCCGGGGTGCGGCGGGTCCAATACCTTGTGGAGCGTCTCGCTCAGAGTCGCGACGTAATCGGCGATCGAGGGCGGCTCCTGCTCGGCCAGGTAGGCGACGCCGAGTCCCCCGCCGAGGTTGTAGACGTCGAACTCGCCGAGCCCGGCAACGGCCTGCGCGGCGCGGACGAACGGCTCGAGCTCGAGCAGCTGCGAGCCGATGTGGCAGTGGAGCCCGACCAGCCGCAGGTGCGCGGAGCCGCCGGCGCGATCGATCGCCGCCGGCGCCTCGGCCAGCCCGAAGCCGAACTTGGAGTTGGCCTGGCCGGTCGAGATCGCGGCGTGGGTGTCGCCCGCCACGTCGGGGGTGATCCGCAGCAGCACGTCCTGGACCTTGCCCAGCGACGCGGCGACCTCCTCGAGCCGCTCGACGTCGTGCAGCGAGTCGAGCACGACGTGACCGACGCCAGCCTCCAGCGCGAACCGGAGCTCGTCGGGCGACTTCGCGTTGCCGTGCAGGTAGATCCGTCGCGGCTCGAAGCCACCGCGGAGCGCGAGCGCGAGCTCGCCGCCGGAGGCGACGTCACAGCCCAGCCCCTCCTCGGCCAGCACCCGATAGACCGCCGTGCACGGAAAGGCCTTGGAGGCAAACAGCACCTCGGAGTCCGGATGGTGCGCGGCGAGGCCGTCGACGAACGCGCGGGCGCGTGCCCGGAGGTCCTCCTCGGCGACCACGTACGCCGGCGTGCCGAACTCGCGGACGAGGTCGATCGCGTCACAGCCACCGATCTCCAGATGGCCGCGCTCATTGATCCGGCTCCCGACCGGATACACGTGTGACAAAGAACTAACCGTATTACTGGACAATGGCGCGATCATGTCATGCATGAAACCTGGGCGAGCACTCGTCGTTGCGCTGTGCGGCACCGTTCTGGCCGGCGCCGGAGCGGCGGCCGGACAGGCGGCCGTACAGGCGGCCGTGCACCCCCATGCCGGCTCCACCTACCGAGGCAAGATCACCGAGACCTCAGGGACCAAGGTGCTCGCCAGCCAGCCGATCCTCTTCACGGTCGATCGCCAGGGGAAGACGGTCACCAACTTCACGCTCCGCAACGGCTACCCGGTGTGGTGCGCGCCGAAGGGCATCGGCGAGGCGCAGTCGACGACGGCGCGGGTCCTCGCGTCGGGAAAGTTCAAGGCGGAACTGCCGATCTATGCGGCGCATCATCGCCGTCAGGGCAGCCTGGTCGTGACCGGAACGTTCGCGCCCCACAATCTCGAGAGCGGGACCGTGAAGACCGTCTTCATCGCCGCTTCGCGCCACTCCTGCAACGGCGCGGCCCACTACAAGACGAAGGCCAAGTAGCGCTGGCGCGGGGCCGCTAGGCCAAACGGAGGATCTAGCCGCTGAGGCGGCTCGCGACCGGAATCCCGATCAGCAGGCATGCCGCGGCCGCGATCGCCAGCGCCAGATGCATCGTCGAGGCGCTCGGCCCACCCGACAGTGCGGCGCCGGCAATCCCCGCACCGACGCCGGCGCCAACCAGGCGTGCAGCCGACAGCAGCGAGGACGTGCGACCGTGAACGGCGAGTGGGGTCGCGTTCAGCGCCGCCCGCGAGGTCGGCACGAACAGCAGCCCGAGGCCGATGCCGACCGGGATCAGCGCCAGTCCAGTCCCGATCCCGTGCAGCGAGACGCCGGGGATCGCAAGGATCGCCAGGCCCACCCCAGCCGCGAAGAAGCCCGCGAGCGCCGGCAGCCGCTCGCCGCTGCGGTCGACCATCCGGCCGGCCAGCGGCGCTGCGGCGCCGACGAGCAGCGCCACCACGACCAGGACCGCGCTGGCGCCGAGCGCGGAATAGCCGACGACCCGCTGCAGGTACTGCTCGGCGAGGTAGAAGGTGCCGATCATGACCGCGAACGTCAGCCCTGCGCTGAGCGCCGCCGCGACGACGATTGAATTGAGCACGCTCGGGCGCCCGTCCTCCGCCGCCTCGTGGACGATCGAAGGAACATTCCGGGCGACCGCCAAGCCCGACACGAGCGCGAGCGGCACCAGCGCCCACCAGGCGGCGCGCCACCCGAACGCGACGGTCAGCAGACCACCGAGCAGGGGACCGACCAGGTTCGCGGCGCCCGCGCTGGCGCCCCAGATCCCGAGCGCGGCGCCGCGCCGCTCCGGCGGAAAGCCGCTGACGGCGCCGGCGAGCGCGGCCGGACTGACGAGACCGGCGCCGGCTCCCTGAAGCACCCTGGTGGCGATCAGCCAGCCAAGGCTGGACACGACCGCGCCGAGTGCGGCTCCGACCGCGAACACCGTCAACCCGACGAGCGCGATCCGCCGGGCTCCGAGCCGATCGACGAGCCGGCCGCCCGGAAACAGCACGATCGCGTAGGCGACGAAGTAGGCGCTCAGCACCGTCGCCGTCGACGAGCTGGACACGCGCAGGCCGCGCGCGACCGACGGGAGCGCGACGGTGATCACCGTCCCGTCGAGCTGCAGCAGCGCCGCAGCCGCGGTGCAAGCTGCGAGCCGGGTCCACGCCGAGCGCGGCAACGGCTCGCGGATGGTGGTTGCCATCACCGCTAGTAAAGCTGAACCCGCGCCTCAGGGGATGCGTCCGACGAAAACCACGCTATAGGGTGGTTTTCGTCGATCGCATCGGCACGCAGGGGCGCTCGCCCCGGCACACAGGGGCGCTCGCGCCAGCACGCAGGGCCGCTCGCGCCGAAGCGCAGGGGTGCTAGCGTCGCGCGACGATGGCCGACGTCGACGTCTGGAGGGTGCCGCTGCCTCGCGCCGACCGGCAACTCGCCAGGGACGCGATGCGCGCGATCCTCGGCACCTACCTCAACGCCCCGCCCGACTCCATCGAGATCGAAACGACGCCCGAGGGCAAGCCGTATCTGCCCACCGCAGAGCTGCACTTCAACCTCTCGCATTCGCGGGACCTCGCACTGGTGGCGGTCAGCAAGCAGGCGCCGGTCGGGATCGACCTCGAGCGCCCGCGCCACTTCCGAGCGCCCGACCGGCTCGCCCGGCGGATCTGCAGTGAGCGCGAGTACGCCACGCTGGTGCGCCTGGGCCACCTGTCAGTCGCCGCGCCCGAGGCGCAGGAGCAGCTGCTGCGCCTGTGGGTCCGCAAGGAAGCCGTCCTGAAGGGCACCGGCGAGGGCATCGG
>WQWK01000214.1 GCA_009785395.1 Conexibacteraceae bacterium | reverse complement strand
TGCCGGGGGCATTCCGGCACGGTTGCACGTGCGACCCCGATCTCCCAGGAATGTGACGGAATCGACACAGAGTCTCGGGCGCGGCGCCGCTCCGAGTCGGCCGCATCCGAGACTCAGGTGCAGCGCGGGCTGACCGGCACGTTCATGCTCGGGATCGGCGGTGCGACCCGCTGGCAGTAGGTGGCAACCGCGGCGCCGCTCGAGCCGGCTCCGGCGGGACGTGAGACGACGCCGTCAAACGGGTACGTGAGGTCGGCGGCGGTCACATTGCAGCGGAGGACCTGTCGCGCGCTCGACCCGCCCGCGACCGCGTGACACGACACGTTCTTGATCGGCCCGGCCATCGTGCCGCGGCTGATCTGGCGGTTCATGTAGCGCGTCAGCACCTGGCCCAGACCGGCCTCCGCCGATTCGCCGGTCTTCAAGCGAGCGACGCGCGGCGCCTGCTGCTGTCTGACGATGATCGTGTCCTCGCGGTTCTGCTCGACGATCGCCCTCTTGTTCGTCACCCGAGCGATCTGGGGAACGCCGTTGGTCTCGTGGTTTACGTACGCGATCAGCGCCACCACGAGCACGGCGGCGACGCCGAACGGCAGGGCCCATTGGACCCAGACAGGGAGCGAGCGATACACAAAGTCAGGGTATCGCCGGTTCGGCTTGTCATCCCCGCTTGGCACACTGACCCGCGATGGAGTTCTCGGTCTTCTTCGCCGGTACGGGTGGCTCGCTGCCCACCCAGCGCCGCGGCCTTCCCGCGATGCTGATCAAGCGCGGGGGGGAGCGCATCCTCGTCGACTGCGGCGAGGGCACCCAGCGCCAGCTGCTGCGCTCCAGCGGGCTCCCCGACCTCGACGAGATCTTCATCACGCACCTGCACGCCGACCACTGGCTGGGCCTGCCGGGCATGCTGAAGACCTTCGACCTGCGCGACCGCGACAAGCCACTCTACGTGCACGGGCCCCGCGGCCTGCGGGACCTCGTGGGGTCCCTGATGCGGCTCGCCGGGCGCACCACCTACGACCTCTACGTGGTCGAGCTCGACGACGGCGAGATCCTCGAGCGCGACGGCTATGACATCGAGGCGGTGGGTGTCTCGCACCGCGGGCCGGCGCTCGCCTACGTCTTCAGCGAGCCCGACCGCCCCGGCATCTTCGATCCGGAAAAGGCGCGCGAGGCGGGACTGACCGAGGGGCCCGACTTCGGCCGCGTGCAGCGCGGGGAGACTGTGGACGGTGTCACGCCCGATCAGGTGATGGGCCCGTCGCGGCCCGGCCGCAAGCTCGTCTTCTCGGGCGACACCCGGCCCAACGACAACCTGCGCGAAGCCGCCCGCCACGCGGAAGTCCTGATTCACGAGGCCACGTTCGCGATCGAGGAGGCGGAGCGGGCGGATCAGACCGGCCACTCCACCGCCGCCCAGGCTGCGGGAGTGGCGCGCGACGCAGAGGTCAGGCTGCTGGCGCTGAACCACATCTCGATCCGCTATCCGGCCGCTGTGCTGCGCGACGAGGCCCGTGAGATCTTCCCCAACACCGTGGTGCCCCGCGACTTCGACTCGATCGAGATCCCGTTCGCCGAGCGCGGCGAGCCGCAGTTGTTGCGCTGGTCAGATCGCGACACCGGCTCCGATCCGCCTGATAACGTGATTTGAACTGTCGCCTTTAACCCGGTCCCGTGAGGCCAGGAAGGACGCAAATGCCGGATCAGACGGTCGTCCTCGACCGCGATGACATGCGCCGCACGCTCGTGCGGATCGCCCACGAGATCATCGAGGGGAACCCGCCTCTGGAGGCGGGGGGCGGGTCTGGTTCCTCCGAGGCGAGCACGTCAGCGGCGGGCGCCGGATCCGCTCTCGCCGGCCTCGGATCCGCTTTCGCGATCGTGGGTGTCCACCGCCGCGGCGCCGTGCTCGCGCGCCGGCTGCACGCGCTGACCGCCGGCCTGACCGACGCCGAGATCCCGTTCGGCGCCGTCGACATCAGCTTCTACCGCGACGACCTCGGCCGGCGCGCGCCGGGCGCGATGCCGGTCGTGCGCTCGACCGAGCTCGACTTCAGCGTCGAGAACCGAACGATCGTGATCGTCGACGATGTCCTGTACACGGGACGCACCGCACGTTCGGCGATCGACGTGCTGTTCGACTACGGGCGCCCGGCGCGGGTGCAGCTGGCGGCGCTGGTCGACCGCGGGCATCGTGAGCTGCCGATCCGCCCCGACTATGTCGGCAAGAACCTGCCGACGGCTCACGACCAGCGTGTGAACGTCCACGTCGAGGAGATCGACGGCGTCGACGAGGTCACCATCACAGAGGTCCAGAGGAGCGCTGCATGAGCCGCCACCTGCTGTCCATCGACGACCTCGACCGCGATGGAATCGAGCGCATCCTCACGCGCGCGCAGTCCTTCGCCGAGGTCTCCGGCCGCGAGATCAAGAAGGTTCCGGCGCTCAGGGGCCGCACCGTCGTCAACCTCTTCTACGAGTCCTCGACGCGCACGTCGTCATCATTCGAGCTTGCCGCCAAGCGCCTCAGCGCCGACGTGGTGAGCATCCGCAGCGCCGGCTCGAGCGTCGACAAGGGCGAATCGCTCAAGGACACGGTCCAGACCCTCAGCGCCTACGACCCGGCGGCGATCGTGATCCGCTCGCCCTACGCGGGCGCGGCCCAGCAGATCGTCGACTGGACCGAGGCGTCGGTGGTCAACGCGGGCGACGGCAAGCACGAGCACCCGACCCAGGCGCTGCTCGACGTCTTCACCCTGACCCAGCGGCTCGGCGGGCTCGACGGCCTCAAGATCTGGATCGTCGGCGATGTCATGCACTCGCGGGTCGCGCGCTCGGACATCATCGCCTTCCAGCGGATGGGCGCAAGCGTGACGGTCGCCGGACCGCCGACGCTCCTGCCCCGCCAGATCGAGGAACTGGGCTGCGCCAGCACGCCAACCCTCGACGAGCTTCACCAGGCCGACGTGGTCTACGTCCTGCGCATGCAGAACGAGCGCATGCACGAGGCCTACGTACCCTCGATCCGCGAGTACGCACAGCGCTACCAGGTCAGCCTCGCGCGCCTGCGGCCCGGCCAGCTGCTGATGCACCCGGGGCCCGTCAACCGCGGCGTCGAGCTGAGCGCGGACGCGATCGACTCCGACGTAGCCCTGATCGGCGCCCAGGTGAAGTCGGGCGTGGCCGTGCGGATGGCCGTCCTCTACGAGCTGCTCGCGGGGGTCCCGGCGCTGCAGGCGGTGGCCGCATGACGAAGCTCTTTCACCGCGACTCGCGGCCGGCTGAGCTGCTGATCCGCGAGGCCCATGTGCTCGACCCTCGCAGCGGCATCGACGAGCCGCGCGACATCCTCATCCGTGACGGCCGGATCGCCGAGCTGGGGGCGCCTGGATCACTGCCGGTGGACAGCGGGACACCGGCAGTGGAGGCGCGCAACAAGCACGTCTTTCCGGCGTTCGTCGACCCGCACGTGCATCTGCGCACCCCCGGTCAGGAGTACAAGGAGAACATCGAGACCGGCACAACCGCCGCGGCGGTCGGCGGCTTCTGCCAGGTGATCGCAATGCCGAACACGTCGCCGACGATCGACCAGGTGAGCGTGCTCGAGGCGGTCGTCGGGCTCGCCCGCGAGCAGGCGCTTGTGCCCACCGGGTTCCTCGCCTCGATCACGACCGGCCTGGGCGGCAAGGATCTGACCGAGATGGCGGCGCTGGCCGACGCCGGGGCGCTCGGCTTCACCGACGACGGCAGGCCCGTCACCTCCGCGGGCATGCTGCGCAAGGCGCTGCAGTACCAGCGGCTGGCGGGTGGCGTGATCGCCCTGCACGAGGAGGATCCGGCGCTCTCGGGCGACGGCGTGATGCACGAGGGCGCGGTATCGGCGCGGCTCGGTGTCGCCGGGATCCCGTCGATCAGCGAGTCCACGTACGTCGCGCGCGACGCCGCCATCGCCTTGTACGAGGACGCCCGCGTCCACTTCCAGCACCTCAGCTGCGTGGAGTCGGTGCACGCGCTCGCGGCCGCCCGTGAGGCCGGGGCGCGAGTCAGCGGCGAGGCCACGCCGCATCACCTGACGCTGACCGACGAGGCGGTCCTCAGCCTCGACAGCAACTGCAAGATGAACCCGCCGCTGCGCTCGGAGGCTGACCGCCAGGCGGTGATCGAAGGGTTGCGGTCCGGCGTGATCGAGTGCATCGCCACCGACCACGCCCCGCATGCCCGTCACGAGAAGGAGATGCCGTTCGAGCAGGCGCCGATGGGCACGACCGGGCTCGAGACCGCGTTCATCGCGCTGTACACCGAACTGGTCAGACCCGGCGTGCTGCCGCTCGCGCTGGTGATCGAGCGGCTCACCGCGGGGGGCGCGCTGTACGGGCTGCCGATCCCGCGGATCGCCCCCGGCGAGCCCGCGAACG
>WQWK01000213.1 GCA_009785395.1 Conexibacteraceae bacterium | reverse complement strand
CCGCTGTAGCGGACCGTCACCTGCGTCTTGCCATCAGGACGCAGATAGGGGACGGTCCCATCCTTGCGCACCTCCGCCAGGCGCTGAGCAAGACGATGCGCCAGCGAGATCGGCAACGGCATCAGCTCCGGCGTCTCGCTGGTCGCGTAGCCGAACATCATCCCCTGATCACCGGCGCCGGCCACCAGCAGCTCGTCCTCGAGCTCACCGTCGCGTGCCTCCAACGCCCGATCGACACCCTGAGCGATATCCGGCGACTGCTTGTCGATCGCGTTGATCACCGCACACGAATCGGCGCTGAACCCCAGCGCCGCGTCCGTGTAGCCGATCTTGCGGATCGTCTCCCGCGCGACCTGCTGCACATCCACATACGTGCTCGTCGAGATCTCACCCGAGACGACCACCAGACCCGTGTTCACAAGCGTCTCACAGGCCACGCGCGCGTACGGATCCTCGGCCAACACGGCATCAAGCACCCCATCCGAAATCTGATCGGCGACCTTATCGGGATGCCCCTCCGTCACAGACTCGGAGGTGAACAGGAAATCATTGTTGCTCATCGGCTGTTGGTGTCCTCTCTGTTCGAATCGGCGGCGCCATCGGCCGTCGACCGATCAGCAAACGGTTAGCTTACGCACCGGGCGGGCACATAAGATCCCCGCATGAAACCACGGGCGCTGCGATCGTGACCGTCTGGGCACTGGGATCATGACCAGCGGGGCGTTGGAATCATGACCGCACGCGTGCTGATTCTGGGCGACAACCTCGCCCTCGCGGAGGCGCTCGCGCGCCGGCTCAGACAGCTCGGGGCCGAAGCGGAGACGGCGCGCGCCGGCAAGGACACCGAACTCGCCGCGAAGCTGTCAGAGCCAGGCTGGACGGCGCTGGCGGTCCTCTCCCACGATGACGCGCTGGCCCTGCGGCTCACGCTGCTGAGCGCGCACCTCCGGCCCGAGCTTCCGCTCTGGGTGAGCCTGTTCGACAAGACGATCGCCCATCAGGTCCGCGAGATCGTGCCCGAGGTGAATGTCGTCCCCACCTCCCAGATGGTGGCCCGGGAGCTCGCCGACCAGTGCGAGCGGCTCGCCGTGCGCCCGGCGTCGCGGCTGGGGAACGGCGTGCGCCTGGTCGACGACGCTCTGCGGCTGGTGGTGATCGCCGGCGCCGGCCTGATCCTGACGCTGGTCGTGCAGACCCTGATCACGATCGTGGCGCTGCACGACGACCTCGTCGACGCGCTCTACTACAGCACGCGCACGGTCGCGACCGTTGCCGACGTTCCGGGTGCCTCCACCGCCCCTGACTGGTTCAAGCTGATCGCGACGGCCTCCACCGTGGTCGCGGTCGTGTTCCTCGCAATCTTCACGGCGGCTTTGGTCCGGCGGCTCGCCCGGGCACGGCTGACGACGCTCTTCGGGGCACGCAGGGTTGCCAGGCGGGGACACGTGCTCGTCGTCGGATTCGGCCAGATCGGCTTCCGGCTGGCGCACGAGCTGCAGCAGCGCGGCTTCTCCGTGGTCGCGCTCGAACGTGACATCGATGCCCCCTGCGTCCGGCTCGCCCGGCGGGCGGGCATCCCGGTCGTGATCGGCCGCGGCGATGATCGCGCGATCCTGGAGCTGATCGGCGTCCGCCACTGTGCCGCGGTCGCGGCCGTGACCTCCGATGACCTGGCGAACGTCTCGGTCGGCCTGGCCGCGAACGACGTGCGACCACAGGTGCCGCTGGTGATGCGGCTGGGCGACGGTGACGTCGCCGCCGAAACGGAATCGCTCTTCCACCTCGGTCAGATCGTCGACGCCCACGCACTGATCGCTGAGATGCTCGCGGGCGCGGTTAGGGCTCACGACGAAATTAGTGGCGGGATTTGATGAGTGGCTGGGCGTGCCTGAGAAGACGGCCTCGCAAGGCAGGTATCGAGATACCTGCCGCGAGACCGGCGCACTCAGGTGCGTCCAGACGCCGTCAAAACCGTCAATCATTTCGGCGTGAGCCCTTACGCCAGCGCCACCACCGCCGCCGGCTGACCTCGCCAGACTCCGGGCGCTGCGAGCGCTCCCACTCGTCGCGCGTGGGCAGCCGCCCCTCGGCGCGCGCGCGCATCACGCAGGCCGTGTGCGCGTGGCGACGCCGGCTGTGGTCACCCTCCGGGAACAGCAGAATATGCTCGCTGAGCGCCGGGAGCAGCTCCCCGCACAGCGGGCAGCGGTACGTGGCGGGCTTGCGATTCTGGGCCCTGCGGGCCTCCCACCAGCGCGGTTCAGGGGTTCCTGCGGACCGGGTACGTGGCATCGTTCAGGGTCGGACGGACCCTCAGGTATCCTAAGAGGCTGTGCCGGCACCACATCCAGAAGAGCTCGCGGGCCTCAGCCGCAGCGAGATCCTGCGTGCCTCGCCGACCATGTTCGACACGAAGTGGCTGGACAAGGTCTCACGCGTGCACTGGACGGTGCCGCTGTTCATCTTCGTGCCGACGATCATCGCCCTGCTCGTGCTCGGGTTCGTCAACCACGTGGGCGCCTGGGCGATCGCCTGGATCGCCGGCGGCTACGTGATCTGGACGCTCACCGAGTACTGGCTGCACCGGATCGTCTTCCACTTCGAGCCCGATCACGGCATCGGCGCGCGGCTGCACTGGATCATCCACGGCGTGCACCACGACCACCCGAACGACCCCATGCGGCTCGTGATGCCGCCGTCCGTGAGCGTCCCGCTGGCGGCGCTGTTCCTGTACGCCTTCTACCTGATCTTCGGCTCGCCCGGGTTCTTTCCGCTCAGCGCCGGCTTCCTCGCCGGCTACCTCGGCTACGACATGCTGCATTACCACGTGCACCATCGCAACGCCACGACGCGGCTGGGCAAGCTGATGCGCGAGCTGCACATGCGCCACCACTTCCAGGACCACGACACCGGATACGGCGTCAGCGCGCCGTTCTGGGACCACGTGTTCGGCACGGCGCCGACCAAGCGCACAGTTCGCTAGCCGGTCCTAGGTTCGGTAGCTCTCATTACGGCCGCTGGCTGGCTTTGCCAGCGGCCTTTCCCAGCCGTCCCTCCCCGGCGCCCTCCCGCGGCGCCCCTTTCCCGGCTTTCTATGCGGCCAAAATAGGCCATATACGTACTTTGGCCGCATAGAAGCCCCGACCCGGCCCGGCTCACCCCTCCCGGCGCAACTGGCCGACGACATACTCGGCGATCGCCAGCGATGATGTCGCCGCCGGCGAGGGCGCGTTGCGCACCAGCACGAGGCCGCCTGCGCGCGTGATCCGGAAGTCGTCGACGAGCGACCCGTCGGGGTCGAGCGCCTGCGCACGCACGCCCGCAGGCCCGGGTGTGACGTCGGCGGCGGTGAGGGCCGGGATGAGGTCACGGGCACGGTCGATGAACGCGCGCCTTGACAGCGAGCCCCACATCTCCTGCGCCCCCATCCGCCAGTGTGCGCGCGCGAGCCGCCTGAAGCCCTCCGACCTGAGCACGTCCACGAGGTCGTGGACGTTGAAGTCGCTGCGCCGGTACCCCTCGCGCTTGAAGGCGACCACGGCGTTGGGGCCGATGTCGACGCCGCCATCGACCCGGCGCGTGAAGTGCACGCCGAGGAACGGGTAGGCCGGGTCCGGGACCGGATAGATCAGCCCCTTGACGAGCTCGCGGCGCGCGGGCACGAGGCTGTGGTACTCGCCGCGGAACGGCACGATCCACGGCTCCCGGCTCTCCCCCGCCATCTGCGCGAGGCGGTCCGAGAACAGCCCGCCGCAGACGATCAGCCGGTCGAACACGAGCTCCTCCCCCGTCGTGCTGCGCACCCGCACCTCACCGTTCGCGCGGTCGATCCCGCCAACCTCGAAGCCGAGCCGCAGCGTGCCGCCTGCCGTGCGGACATCGTCGGCATAGGCGAGCGCCACACCCGGGAAATCGACGATCGCCGTCGTCGGCGAGTGCAGGGCGGAGACGCCGCGCACGTACGGCTCGATCTCGAGCATCTGCGCCGGCCCGAGCCGCCTCAGCCGCGGCACGCCGTTGGCCTCCGCGCGCCGCTCGATCTCGTCCAGGCGGCCGAGCTCGCCCGGGTCACGCGCGACGATCAGCTTCCCGCACTCCTCATAGGCGATCCCACGCTCCGCGCAGAAGGACTTCAGCAGCCCGATCCCGCGGCGGCAGAGCTGCGCCTTCAGCGAGCCGGGCGTGTAATACACGCCCGCGTGCGCGACGCCGCTGTTGTGGCTCGTCTGGTGCGCCCCGACCCGGCTCTCCTTCTCGAGCACCGTCAGCTCGATGATGGCGGGCTCGGCTACGAGCACCCGCCGGGCGATGGCCAGCCCGAGGATCCCGGCCCCGATTACTCCGACGCGTGTCTTGCTCATCGCCAAATCCAAATCACTACCATCAGTTCCTCTGGACGGCTGGCCGAGTGGCTGAAGGCGCGCGCCTGCT
>WQWK01000212.1 GCA_009785395.1 Conexibacteraceae bacterium | reverse complement strand
GAGTTTCCCGCCGTCATGCTCGCTACCGATCCCGTGCTGGCGGCGCTCGCCGCAGCCGACATGACGGCCGCGGCGTCGCTGGATGAGGCCGACCGGTCCGTGGCGCTAGCGGAGCGCGGGTCGGCGTCGGTGTCCGAAGACCGCCGGGAGCGCTTCCAGGTCTTGCTCGTGATCGTGCGGCTGGTGATCGCGCGGGGCCGGAACGATCTGGATGCTGTGGCCGAAGAGTCGCAGCGGCTGCTCGAGCTGGCCGACAGTCCGCGGGCGGTCGGGGCGGGGGTCGGGGACAAAACCCTGCGGGCAACGGCGCTGGTCAACCTCGGCGGCACGAAGATGTGGTCGGGTCGACTGGACGCAGCCGAGAGCGACCTCGAGCATGCGCTGGAGGAGACCCGGCGGACCGCGAGCCCTTTGCTGGAGCTCATAGCGCTCTCGTACTCGGCGCTCCTGGGCCTCGTTCGCGCTAGGGCGACCGGGGAACAGCGTGCGAGGGAGGCGATCGAACTGGCGCGAGCGCACGGGTGGGAGGAGAGCGCCTGGATCGCGACCGCGTACATCGCGCTTGCCAACGCGACCCTTTGGCGCGGCCAGCTGGCCGAGGCGGAGGGGTGGCAGGAGCGGGCCGAGGTCGTCCTGCGTGACTTCGCCGAACCGCCGGCGGTGATGATGCTGCACGTGGACCAGGCCCTGCTGGAATTCGCGCGCGGCCGGCACGAGGCGGCGATGACCGCCCAGCGCGCTGCCGAAAGCATCGAGCGCGGGCTCGCGACGCGACACATCGTCGCGAGCAGAGCACAAGCGGTCCAGCTGGAGATGCTGGTGCGCATGGGTGAGACCGACCTCGTGCAACGAGCCCTCGACGGCATGGACGACGCCGCGCGGGCAACGGGCGAGATGCGGGTCGCCGAGGCCACCTTGCGACTCGGCCGGGACGACCCGGATGGCGCGGCGGCGGTGCTTGAGCCGATCTTCGATGGCGCTTCACCGATCGATAATCCACGGTGGGAGATACAGGCACTGCTGCTGAAAGCACTTGTCGAGGACGCCCTTGGCGACGTCGGGGCCAGCTCAAGGGCGCTGGAACGCGCGCTCGATCTCGCCGAGCCCGACGGCCTGTTGCTGCCGTTCCTGCTGCATCCGACCCCGGACCTATTGGAGCGCCACGCGCGACTCCGGACCACTCACGCCTCGCTGATCTCAGACATCCTGAACCTGCTGTCCGGACACGCTTCCGCGGCCCGCCCCGGGCACGCCGAACCGCTCCAGGAGCCACTCTCGGAAAGCGAGCTGCGGGTGTTGCGCTACCTGCCGACCAACCTCCGGGGCCCCGAAATCGCGGCCGAGCTGTTCCTGTCTCCGAACACGATCAGCGCCCACCTGCGCCGCGTGTACGCCAAGCTCGGCGTGCACAGCCGCACCGACGCGGTCAACCGGGCACGAGAGCTCGGCCTGCTATCACCCTCCTCGCGCAAACGGTGACACATCGTCAGCCGAGCGCCGCGCGAGGCTCAGGACCCGACCCGAGTTTTGCGGCGGTAGCGCGAGCTCGCTGATCGGCTCGGCGGCATTCCGGCCGCGGTCTGCTCCCGATTAACCCAAACCGGGTGATGCGCGTTAACGCTCCGGACTTCGAGTCTGACCGCATGCCAGCGAACAGCCGAGCGCCCGTCGGTGGTGACCCGGGGCACTATGAGATCCGCGTCCGCGGGCCAATCGGCCCGACGATCATCCAGGCGTTCCCGACCGTGACCGTGAGCCGAACCGGTCAGGACACGCTGCTGATCGGCTCCCTCCGCGACCAGAGCGCCCTCTATGGAGTGATCCACGAGCTCGAGGCACTCGGCCTGCAGCTGCTGGAGATCCGCTGTCCGCCAAGTAGCGACTCCGTCGACCCCCCGGACCGCCAACCGTATCGGCAATAGCCATCTCTAGACCCGAAAGCAGCCAACTGATGACCGACAACGCAACCGTCACCGACCCCCGTTCTACGGGCTTCGCGCTCGCCGCCGACGAAGGCGAAACATTCTGGTGGGAGTCCCACCTGTTCACGATCAAGTGCTCACAAGGCGGCCTCGGCCTCATCGAATGCACGCTCGAGGCGGGGTCGGAGCCCCCGATGCACGTCCACACCCGTGAGACGGAGTTCATCCACGTGATCGACGGTCAGCTCACCGTCTACGTCGGCGAGGACACGCTGATCGCTCGGGCCGGTGGCTTCGTGTTCATGCCCCGGAACGTTCCGCACACCTTCGCGGTCGACGGCACCGGAGAGGCCCGCGCGTTTCTCATGTACACGCCGAACGGTTTCGAGCGCGTCTTCTCGGACCACCGCACGGCTGACTATGTGCCGGGTGTCCCGGGCCCCGAGGCGGCCCGCCACGACCTCACCATCCTAGGCCAGGCGTTTGAGGACGCCGGGCTGATCATCACCGGCCCCCATCCGCGAGACCGCTGAACCAACCCCGACGCTCGCCGCGAACCGAAGCGGACAGCACAACCCCTCTCGACCCCAACCAAAAGGAGAACCGCGATGGCGATCGTATTGACCGCATGGGCGCCGTCACGCAACGCATACGCAGCCGTCCACGAACAGGTCGGCGGGACAGCACCCGGCTTGCTCGTTCACACCGCGTCGGAAGTCGACGGGAAGGTGCGAATCGTGGAGGTCTGGGAATCACGGCGCCAGATCGACGAGTTCGTTCAAGCCAAGCTCGGCCCGGCTCTCGCGAAGCTCGGCGTAGAGATAGATCCGCCGGAGCTGAGTGAGACGTTCTCGATCGACCACCAGAGGGCGGAATGACTGTCACAACCGAAATACCACCCGAGCCGATGCAGATGGTGCAGATGCTCGGGGCCTTCCAAACGTCGCAGGCGCTGTATGTCGTGGCCAAGCTCGGCGTGTGCAGCGCACTCGTAGACGGCCCGCGGACAATCGACGATCTAGCATCGGCGACCGGCGCCAACGCCGACGCGCTCGCCCGCATCATCCGCACGCTGGCGCCGTTGGGGCTATTCCGGACCGACGACAGCGAAGTTGGCGCTACCGCTCTGGGTCTGACGCTGGCCGAGGGCCATCCCGGCTCGGTGCGGGATATCGCGCTGTTCTGGATGGAGACGCACTACGCGCCGTTCGGCGAGCTGCTGCACACCGCGATGACCGGGGAAAGCGCCGCCACCCATTACTACGGTCGACCGTTTCTGGACTGGAGCGCCAGCTCCCCTGCCACGGCCGCGCTCCTGACCCGCGCCATGGCCAATATCACGAACAACCTGCGAGCCGAGATGTTCGACGGCTACTCGCTTCCCGAGGGGAGCGTCGTCGCGGATATCGGCGGCGCCGACGGGTCGATGATCTGTGAGCTGCTGGCGCACCAGCCGGACCGCCGCGGGATCGTGTTTGACCGGCCCGAGATCGTGCCCGCGGCGCGCGACCTGCTGGCCGACCGCGGGCTCGCGGACCGGGTGGAGATCCAATCCGGAGACTTCTTTCAGTCCGTACCAACCGCCGACGTATACATCCTCTCCTACATCCTCCATGACTGGGACGACGAGTCCTGCCGGCGGATCCTGCGGACCATCAAGCACGCCGCCGTTCCCGGCGCACGGCTGGTGCTGGTCGAATCGGTGATCACCCCCGGCGACGCTCCGCACCTCGCCAAAGCGGTCGATCTGACGATGCTGGCGATGGTCACCGGTCGCGAGCGCACCGCCGCCGAATACGAGCGCCTGCTCGCCGCCGCCGGCTGCACCATCGACCGGATCGTCCCGAGCCCCACCCCGTTCTCGTTCATCGAAGCAACCGTTCGGTAAGCACCAACACACAAGGAGTCACACATGAGTACCCGTCTTCTCCTGCCTTTGCGCCGGGCGCGCAGCGCCCGCGCATGTTCGGCCGCCGCGGTAGCGGCCCTCGCAACCGCGTTGTTGCTGGCGAGCGGCGCGACCGTCGCGCAGGCCCATCGGCTGACTCGGTCTGCGGCCGCTGACCCGGCCCAGGCTGTGCTCAGCACCGAGCAGTCCGCGAACGGGACGGTGCTGGCGCTCGGCGCCGGCGCCGGATTCGCGGCGGGCAGCAGCACGCCGATCTTCCCGGCCGGGTCCGCCGTGTATATGGCCACAGTCGACCCGCGCGTGCGTGGCGACGGGGACGGATATCGCCCGGGTTGCGGGACCGCGCTCATAAGCGGCCCGCTGCCCGGCGGCATGTTCGCCGGCGGGATCCCGGGTCCGCTGAGCTGCACCGGCGCCGAGATCGATCAGCAGGCCGACTGGCAGGCGCTGACGACCGACCGGCCTGCGATCGCGGGCCCGGGTGTCGATCCCTGGTTGCTTGGCACGGTTTACCGCCCGGACCTCGGGACCTTCCAGGTGACCTACGACGGGCACCCGCTGTACCTGTTCGAGCCCGGGATCGCCAACGCCGCGTTCGGCTCGAAAGT
>WQWK01000211.1 GCA_009785395.1 Conexibacteraceae bacterium | reverse complement strand
TCCGCGTTCTGGGACGCCGCACTGCAAGCCAGACAGCTCGGCCTGGCCTGACCTGCGCACATGATGGCCGGCGTCGGCCCGTAACCTCTTGCGGAGCGGAGCGGAACGGCGCCGGGTCAGTGCACGACGGTTGCCGCGCGCGCGAGCAGCGCCGTCACGACCAGCGCTGACAGCGTCATCGCGCCGATCTCGCGCCGCATGATCGCGACCACGATCTGCCGCTGCTCGGCTGCCGGCAGGCGCCCGACGGCCTGGGCGTCCTCGAGCTCGTGCGCGTCCAGCACCATGGTCGCCGCCGACAGCTTCAGCTGCTCGGCCAGCAGCGCGACGACCAGCGGCAACAGGCCGTACAGGTAATGCAGGTTCGCCGCCTTGCGCCCCATCAGCAGGAGGATCCCGCCGAGCGCCGCCTCGACCACAACCATCCCCTGCCCGCCGCGCAGGATCCGCCAGAACCAGGCGCTTGGCTGCCGGCGCAGCCAAGCGACCGCGCCGAACAGAAACGCGAGCAGGTTCAGTGCGAGCGCCAGAACGCCGATGACGATGTGCACGTCCTTCACGGCGAGCGGACGATAGAGCTTCACATAACGATCGCGGGCTCGCCCGTGAGTTTGAGCCATTAAGCACTATGTGTGCAGGGACTTTCCGGGCCGCGTGGTCTCCCGAGCGACGGTGATAGAACTCCGAGTGTGCTTCAGGATTACCTGCCCGCAATCGTTTTCATCGTGCTCGGCGCAGCCGTCGGCGGACTGTTCTCCACCCTGAATCTGCTGACGGGCGTCAAGACCCGCCCCAACCTCAACCGATCGACCCCCTACGAGTGCGGTCTGCCGTCCGAGGTCCGGCGCGGCTTCCGCTTCGGCATCAGCTTCTACATGGTCGCGATGCTGTTCATCCTGTTCGACATCGAGGTGATCTTCATCTACCCGATCGCGATCGAACTGCGCGCCTTCGGCGGTTTCGCGCTCGGCGAGACGATCACCTTCGTGGTGCTGCTGATGCTGGCCTTCCTGTACGTCTGGCGACGAGGAGCGCTCGAATGGAAATAAAGAGAGAGTCCGTGCCGGCCGACTTCCGCTCGCGTCAGCTGATGGCCCGCGACATGCTGCGCGGCGACCTCGAGGACGCCGACTTCGAGCGTTACGTCGAGCAGGCTGTGATGACGACGACACTCGACAGGGCCGTCGCCTGGGCGCAGGGCAACTCGATCTACCCGATGACCTTCGGCCTCGCGTGCTGCGCGATCGAGATGATGTCGATCGTCGCCGCCCGCGTCGACATCGCCCGCTTCGGCTTCGAGGCCTTCCGCGCGTCGCCCCGGCAGGCCGACATGATCATCCTCTCGGGCCGCGTCTCGATGAAGATGGCCCCGGTCATCCGCCGCATCTACGACCAGATGCTGGAGCCGAAGTTCGCGATCAGCATGGGCGCCTGCTGCTCGTCGATGGGCGTCTTCAACAACTACGCGCTGGTCCCGAGCGACAAGTTCCTGCCGATCGACGTGCACGTCCCCGGCTGTCCGCCGCGCCCCGAGGCGCTGGCCCACGGCATCCTCAAGCTGCGCGACAAGATCCAGGGCAACGACCGCGAGGGCTGGCGCGAGCGCTACGGCGCGGAGGGCACCGAGGAGATCGTAGGTGCCTGATCAGAGCGGACTCGAGGCGATCGCACAGGAGCTGCGCGACGCCGATCCCGGCTGCGTACTCGGCACCACCTACGTGCACGGGCGCGCCGAGCTGCAGATCGAGCCGGCCAGGAACGTGGCCGTGATCGAGCACCTGCGTGCCCGCGGCTACAACTTCCTCGCGAGCCTGCACGGTGTCGACTATTACCCGCAGGAGCCGCGTCTGGGCGTGATCTACGAGCTGCTCGACATGAAGGAGGTCGATCGCATCTCGGTGAAGGCGCGCGTGTCGACCGAGGACCCGAAGATCGCCAGCGTGATCAATCTGTGGCCGGGCGCCGACTTTCCCGAGCGCGAGCTCTACGACATGTTCGGAGTGGAGTTCGAGGGCCATCCCGACCTGCGCCGGATCCTGATGCCCGAGGACTACGAGGGCCACCCCCAGCGCCGCGACTTCCCGACCGGCGGCGAGCCGGTGCTGTTCACGCACAACGAGACCGACGGCTACGGAGCCGACCGATGAGCACCCTCAGCGACTACCGCAAGCGCGAGGAGTCGGTGACGATGTCCACCGAGGTCGCGGGCATGGGCGAGACCCATGAGCTGCTGACCCTGAACTTCGGGCCCCACCACCCGGCCACCCACGGCGTCCTGCGCCTGCTGGTCACGCTCGAGGGTGAGGTGCTGCGCGACGTCAAGCCGATCATCGGGTACGTCCACACCGGCATCGAGAAGACCGCCGAGGCGAAGAGCTACTGGAAGGTGATCCCCGTGATCGAGCGGATGGATTACCTCAGCTACTACTTCAACGCGCTGGCCTACTGCGGCGCCGTCGAGACGCTGCTGGGGATCGAGGTGCCGCCGCGCGCCCAGTATCTGCGCGTGCTCCACCTCGAGCTCAACCGGATCATGTCGCACCTGGTCTGGCTCGGGACGAGCGCCCTGGACCTCGGTGCGATGTCGATGTTCTGGTACTGCTTCCGCGAGCGCGAGACGATCCTCGACCTGTTCGAGATGTCCTCGGGCCAGCGCATGCACACGCGCTACTTCCAGATCGGCGGTGTGTTCGAGGACATCCCCGCCGGTTTCGCCGCGAAGGTGCAGAAGTTCGTCGACGAGATGCCGACGCGTGCCGACCAGTACGCCGACCTGCTCGAGAAGAATGAGATCCTGCTCTCGCGCCTGCGGAACGTCTGCATCCTCGACGAGCAGACGCTGCTCGGGCTGAACGTCACCGGGCCGCTGCTGCGCGCCGCCGGCAACCCGTGGGACCTGCGCAAGGCCGCGCCGTACTCGAGCTATGACCACTTCGACTTCAAGGTCCCGGTGGGGACGGTCGGTGACAACTACGACCGCTTCCGTGTGCGCCACGCCGAGCTGTATGAGTCGACGAAGATCATCCAGCAGGCGCTGAACGGCCTGCCCGAGGGCCCCTTCATCGCCGATGACCGCAAGGTGGTGCTGCCGCCGCGCCACGAGCTCGCGACCAGCATGGAGGCGCTGATCCACCACTTCAAGCTCGTCACCGAGGGCTTCCGCGTGCCGGAGGGGGAGGTCTACTACCCGATCGAGTCGCCGCGCGGTGAGCTCGGCTGCTTCGTGCGCTCCGACGGCTCCTCCAAGCCTGCGCGGGTGCACATGCGCGACCCCTCCTTCGTCAACCTGCAGTCGACGGCGCCGATGGTCAAGGATGCCTACATCGCCGACTTCATCGCGACGCTGGCGATGATCGACCCGATCCTCGGGGGGGTGGACCGGTGAGCGCGATCGACAGGCGCCCGCCGGTCAAGCGCTACGAGCACGGCTCGCGCGTACCCGGTTGGGACGAGGCCGTCGACCTCACCAAGCCGCCCGCCACCGTGCCTGACCCGGCACTGACGCCGGTGCCCGACGAGCTGCGCACCGCGATCGAGGCGGCGATGGCCAAGTACCCGGACTTCAGGTCCGCGGCGATTCCGGCGCTGCACCTGGCGCAGGAGCACCACGGCTGGTGCTCGCCGGAGGCGATCAAGCAGGTCGCCTGCGTGATGCGGCTGACGCCCGCCTACCTGACCTCGGTGGCGAGCTTCTACGACATGTTCGCGCTGCAGCCGAAGCCGAAGAACGACGTCTACGTGTGCACGAACATCTCGTGTTCGCTGCTGGGAGCCGACGAGTTCTACGAGCACATGTGCGAGGCCGTCGAGGGCCATCCCGAGATCGGCGTGCGCGGGTTCGAGTGCCTCGGCGCCTGCGACATCGGGCCGATGGCGTCCGTCAACGGCGAGTACGTCGGCCCGCTGAATCTGGACGACGCGGCGCTGATCGTGGAGGACATCGAGGCGGGGCGCCCGGTGCTCGAGCACAAGCAGCTGCGTTACCGCGCGGTGGCGGACCCGAAGGGACGCGTCAACGACTTCAATGGCATCGATCCCGTGGGACAGGGGGACCAGTCATGACCACGCATCTGCTCTTTGACCGGATCGATGAGCCCGGGCTCAACACGATCCCGGTGTACGAGCGGCGTGGCGGCTACAGCGCGCTGCGCAAGGCGCTGGCGATGCCGCCGGCGGCGATCGTCGAGGAGATCTCGCAGTCGGCGATTCGCGGGCGCGGCGGCGCCGGCTTCAAGATGGGCCAGAAGGCGTCGTTCCTGCCCAAGGGCGACATGGCCAAGTACCTGGCGTGCAACGCGGACGAGTCCGAGCCGGGCACCTTCAAGGACCGCGAGCTGATGCAGAAGTCCCCGCACTCGCTGATCGAGGGGATCGTCATCACCACCTTCGGGACCGGCATCCACCACGCCTTCATCTACATCCGCGGCGAGTACGAGCTGCAGGCCGACATCCTCGAGGCGGCGATCGCCGAGGCC
>WQWK01000210.1 GCA_009785395.1 Conexibacteraceae bacterium | reverse complement strand
TGCGGTTCGTGCGGTGGGCACCACCAGCGCGATGCTCGCCTGCGCGAACCCATCCGGGCCGCGCAGCGGCGCCGCCACCCCGTGTGCGCCGGCCTGCAGCTCATCGTGCGACACGGCGTAGCCCAAGGCTGCCGCCTCCGCCAGTTCGCGGCGCAGCACCTGGGGATCGGCCGCGGTGCGGACGATCGTCTCGAACTCCTCGCGCGGGCGGAACGCAAGCAGCACGCGGCCACTGGCACCCAAGGTCAGAGCGTGCCGCGAGCCCACCTCGTGGGCGACCCGGACGAGGTGACGAGTGCCGAGCGCCTGCGCCACGACGACCGCGTCGCTGCCATCGACAACATGCGCCACCGCCGTCTCCCCCGTCTCGCGGGCGAGCGCAAGCAGCTCGGGCGTGATGACCGCGATCAGCTCCGGCTCCACGGCGCGCGCCAGCGGCAGTACCGCTGGCCCGACCACGTAGCCGCCAGGGACGAGCCGCACGTAGGAGCGCTCGCGAAGGGTGCTGAGCAGCCGGTGCGCGACGGTCCGGTTTAGCCCATTCAGCCGGGAAACCTCGGACGCGGACGCCGGTCCATGTGCGGCGACGGTCTCGAGCACCGCAAGCATGCGATCGCCTGTCAGTGAGATCTCGGTCACGGAAGACCTCTCGAAACGAGGATAACGCGCCCTGTCCGTTTATCGAACGGCTGACACGCTCGTCCCAAACGACGGCGGTCCTGCCGACGCGTCAGGCTGACGACCCACCTCAGGGGGCGTCGTCCGGCGCCGGGACCGCCGCGACCTGTACGCCGGCACGCTGCTCCCAGTGGCGAAGGGCGGCGAGGTGGTCGACGCTGCCACCGCCGAGCGCCTCCCAGGCTTCTCGGTACTCCCTCTCCAACACGGCGAAAAGTGGGCTCTCGAAGGTGGAGCGCTCGGCGTAGCGCTTGGCGATCCGCAGGTCCTTGACCAGCAGGGCCAGCGCGTAGCCGCTGTCGAAGTGCCCCTTGACCGCGCGGTCTCGCAGCGGGAACTGCGTGTTGAAGTTGCGCCCGGTCGAGACGTTGAGCGCTTCGAGCATCATCGCCGGGTCGAGCCCTTCCCGGGCGCCGATGATGAGCGCGTCGAGCGCCGCCGCCAGCCCCGACGCGCCGATGTAGTTGTTGAGGGTCTTCATTGCGTGGCCCGCCCCGCGCGGTCCGAGCCGGAAGATGCGGTTGCCCATCGCATCCAGGAACTCGCGCGCCCGCTCGAACGCGGCGTCGTCGTCGGCGCCGACCATGAACGTGAGCATGCGCTCCGACGCGCGCCCGCCGACGGGCATCGACACCCCGGCGTCGACGAGGATGACCTTGCGCTTGGCCAGCTCGTCGCCAAGGCTGCGCGTGCCGACCGGGTCCGAGGAGCTCGTGTCGAGCACGAGCGACCCGGGCGCGAGCTCATCGGCCAGCCCGGACTCGAGAATGACCTCGCGGACGACGTCGCCGTTGGGGAGCATCGTCACGACCGTGCGAGTCGAGGCCAGCTGGCGCGGGTGATCAACCGCGACGGCGTCGTGCTCGGCGGCAAACGCCTCGGCACGGCCGGGCTCGGCGTCGTGGACGATCACATTCCAGCCTGCGGCGACCAGGTTTGCCGCCATGTGGCGGCCGACATTCCCAAGCCCTACGAACCCCACCGTATCCCGCTCCAGCGCCAGCTCCATCTTCGCCTCTCCTCACGACCGTTGACACGTCGGACGCGCAGACGATAGCGTCGCAGCACGGATAGCGAACACACCTGTGCGAATGGCGCACAGCGTCCTAGGCCAAACAACACAGCAGCGCGAGAGGCGGAACACGGTGTCCACTACGGCAGACAGAGCGCAGCAGGCGCTTGACGGCGTCCCCTTGCAGATGCTCATCGACGGCGTCTGGCGCGAGGCGTCCAGCGGTGAGACGTTCGAGAAGATCAACCCGGTAACCGAGTCGGTGCTCGCCGAACTGCCGGCGGGTGGCGCGGCCGATATCGACGCCGCCGTGCGCGCCGCGCGGGCGCAGTTCGATGGGGGGCCGTGGTCGAAGCTCACCTCGCGTGATCGCGCGATGCTGCTCAACCGCCTGGCCGAGCTGATCGAGCGCGATCTCGAGAAGCTCGCCGCGATCCAGGTCAGCGAGAGTGGCCAGCCCTACCGTGAGCCGCTTGCCGCCGACGCGCCGCTGAGCGCCGGGGTGATGCGCTACTACGCAGGCTGGGCCGACAAGATCCCCGGGACGCTGATCCCGGTGCCCTCCATCTTCGGGCAGCCGGCACACGCGTACACCGTGCGCGAGCCGGTCGGGGTGTTCGGCGCGATCGTCCCCTGGAACGGACCGCTCTGCATCACCGCCTGGAAGATCGCAGCGGCGCTCGCCACCGGCTGCACGGTGGTGCTGAAGCCGTCGGAGGACGCGCAGCTGACCGTCACCTATCTGGGCAAGCTGATCCAAGAGGCCGGCTTCCCTGACGGCACCGTCAACATCGTGCTAGGACTCGGCGCCTCCGCAGGTGCCGCGCTCGCCGAGCACCCGGGGATCGACAAGATCTCCTTCACCGGCAGCCCCGAGGTCGGCCGCTCGGTCGCGCGAGCCGCCGCCGACACCGTCACACCGGTGACGCTCGAACTCGGCGGCAAGACGCCGCAGATCATCCTCGCCGATGCAGATCTCGACAAGGCCGTACCGATGTGCGCGATCGGCATGTTCGCCAACCAAGGACAGATCTGCGCGGCTGGCACACGCATCGTCGTCCACCGCTCGATCCACGACGAGGTGGTCGAGCGCCTCGGCCAGGCTGCCGGAGCCGTCCGGCTCGGCGATCCGTTCGACGAGTCCGCGACGATGGGGTCGCTGATCAACCGCCAGCAGTTCGAGCGGGTGATGGGCTACATCGAGATCGGCCGTCAGGAGGGCGCGCGCGTCGTCGCCGGTGGCGACCGCGGGCTCGACCACGGCTACTACGTCCAGCCGACGATCTTCGCCGACGCCACCAACGACATGCGGATCGCCCAGGAGGAGATCTTCGGGCCCGTCGGCACCGTGATCGCGTTCGACACCGTCGAGGAGGCCGTACGGATCGCCAACGACTCCGTCTATGGCCTCTCCGCAGCCGTGTGGACGCAGGACGTGTCGATGGCTCACCTGCTCGCGCGCGAAGTGAAAGTCGGGGCCTTCTGGGTCAACACCTGGGGCGTTCTCGACCCGGCGCTGCCGTGGGGCGGCACCAAGCAAAGCGGGCTTGGCCGCGAGATGGGCTGGGCGGGCATTGAGGACTGCACGGAAGAGAAGCTCGTCGCGATCGCGCTCTGAGCGAGCATGAACGACGCGCAGGCCTTTGCGAACGATTGCAGTTCGCTCTTGACAAGCCGCATGGCGACCGAATACCGTCACAGAAAGTTCGCATAGCGAACGACGATGAGGGAGCGCGCCATGAAAGTGCGCACGATGAGGAGGAGGGTCGCTGTGAAGAAGCTTGGCCTTCGTGCCATTTTTCTGTTGGGCATCGTCGGTGCGGTGGCCGGCGTTGCGATCTCGTCGGCCGGCAGTGCAGCGGCCAGGACGGAGCGGGCGACGGGGAGCCCGATCAAGGTCGGGGCGATCGTGTCGGAGACGGGTCCGGCTCCGTTTGTCGATTGGTCAGAGGGCGCGATCGCCTACTTCAAGGCGCTCAATGCCCACGGCGGCATCCACGGACACCCGGTTGATCTGATCTACAAGAACGACGCCGGCAACCCGACGCAGACTGGCCTGATCGCACGCCAGATGATCAGCAACGGCGTTGTCGCCTTCGTCGGCAGTCTGTCGCTCAACGACTGCGGTCTGAACCGGCAGTACTACATCTCCCAGAACATCGTGTCGATCGACATCGGCGGGGAGGCGGCGTGTTTCAACACGCCGAACATGGCTCCGGTCAACTCCGGTCCGAAGCTGGATGAGGAGTCGCAGCTGCTGTACGCGTCGCAGGTGTTGCACCTGAAGAAGAACTGCTTCTTCACGTTCAACGTGCCCGGGTTCAACGCGCTTATTGAAGCCGCATCGAAGTCATACACGGCGATCACCGGTCTGAAGGTGTTCGACCAGGTTCTGAGCTATCCCGCGAATGCCGATGTCACGCCGGCGATCGTCAAGCTCGCCAAGGCAGGCTGTCAGTCGATCTCCTTCAGCGGCCAGGAGTTCCAGGCGGTCGCGGTGATGAAGGCGGCCGCGGCACAGCACATCAAGGGCATCCAGTTCCTGACCGGCCTGGAGGCCTATTCGCCGGGCTTCTACAAGGCCTCGGGTGGGACCGGCAACGGCCTCATCGCGATGCTCGAGTTCGAGCCGTTCGACAAGCCCCAATCGGCGGCAGCGGTCGCCGACTTCAAGGCCGCCCACTACCCGGTCACCCAGACGATGGACACCGGCTGGACCGCGGGGTGGGTGTTCAACCACGTCGCCAGCCGCATCAAGGGTCCGATCACGCGTCAGTCGGTGACGGCCGCTTTCAAGG
>WQWK01000209.1 GCA_009785395.1 Conexibacteraceae bacterium | reverse complement strand
CGCGGCCAACATCATGAAGTTCAGCTATGGACCGATCGTCCGCGTCATGCGCCACCGCCACATCAAGCAGCAGTTCGACGTCGAGCCCGAGTGGCGCAAGCGCGGCGCAGCCCTGACAACCGGATATGAGAAGCGGTGGTGAGTGATGGCCGTTGACACTTCACAGCAGGTGCTGGTCAAGGAGATGTCCTGGGATCCGATCACGCGGATCGTGGGCAGCCTCGGGATCCACACGGAGATCGACTTCACCAACCGCCAGGTTCTGAAGTGCTACAGCACCTCGATGATCTTCCGCGGGTTCGACATCTTCATGAAGGGGATCGACCCGCGTGACGCGCACTTCATCACCAGCCGCATCTGCGGGATCTGCGGTGACAACCACTGCACCTGTTCCTGCCTGAATCAGAACATGGCCTATGGCGTGAAGCCGCCGCCGCTCGGCGACCTCGCGTTCAACCTGGCCGAGACCGCCGACTACATCTTTGACCACGCGATCTTCAACGACTGCATGGCGAACGTCGACTTCTGCGAGCAGATGGTCAAGGAGACCAACCCCACGCTGTTGGCCAAGGCCGAGCAGACGCAGGCGCCCGGGGGTGACATCCACGGTTACAGGACGATCGCGGATATCATGCGCGCGCTCAACCCGTTCACCGGCGAGTTCTATCTCGAGACGCTCCAGGTGGCGCGCTACACGCGCGAGATGTACTGCCTGTTCGGAGGGCGCCACACGCACCCCTCGACGATCATGCCGGGCGGTTGCAGCGCCGACATCACGCACCAGACCTGCACGGATTACTACGTGCGGCTGATGCGCTACTTCGACTACGTCAAGCGCAGCGTGCCGATGCACGACGACCTCTACGACTTCTTCCTGCAGGAGCTGCCGGGCTATGACCAGGTCGGCTTCAGGGAGACGAACCTCGTCAACTGGGGCTCGTTCGACGACCCTGACTACGTCGATTACGACTACCGCAACATGACCGAGTGGGGCCGCCACCGCTACATCACCCCCGGGGTCGCGATCGGCGGCGAGCTGATCTCGACGGACCTCGTCGAGATCAACCTGATGATCAGGATCCTGCTCGGCTCCTCCTACTTCGACTCGTGGGAGAGCGAGCCGACGTACGTGACGCACGACCCGCTCGGCAACCCGGTCGACAAGAACCATCCCTGGAACAAGGTGACGCTCCCGCGTCCGCAGAAACGTGACTTCACCGACAAGTACACGTGGGTCGTGTCACCGCGGATCTACGACAAGCGCACCGACACCCACGTGTGTTGTGACACCGGCGGCGGCCCGTTCGCGCGCCAGTGGTGCACGGCCAAGGCCGGCCTCGTCGACTTCGGCTACGCGAAGGCGACCGGTCACTCGATCCAGATGGTGCTGCCGCGCTCCCCCAACATGCCCGAGATGGAGCTGGAGTGGAAGGTGCCGGAGAAGTCCAACGCGATCGAGCGTGACCGCGCCCGCACCTACCACCAGGCATACAGCGCACTGATCGCGTTGCACTGCCTCGAACGCGCGATGAAAGAGGTTCAGGCCGGGCGCACGAAGAGCTGGAACAAGTTCACCGTTCCCGAGAACGCCGTCAGCTGCGGCTTCCATGAGGCCGCCCGCGGTGTGCTGTCACACCACATGGTGATCCGCGACCATAAGATCGCGAACTACCAGCCCTACCCGCCGACCCCCTGGAACGCCAGCCCACGCGATGTCTACGGAACCCCGGGACCGTACGAGGACGCGGTGCAGAACACGCCGATCTTCGAGGAGAACGGACCCGAGAACTTCAAGGGCGTTGACATCATGCGCGCGGTGCGTTCGTTCGACCCGTGCCTCCCGTGCGGGGTGCACATGTACACCGGCGGCGGCAAGGTGAAGAAGGTCACGCACACGCCGACCGCAATGGCATGAGCGTGGCGCAGGAATCACCCGCCGAGGAGCTGGTCGGTCGCGTCCAGGAGTTGCAGGAGGCGCTCGACCAGGCTCCCGACTCGCCGTACCGGGAGCTCGCCGAGGAGCTCGTGGCGGCGGTCGTGCAGATGTACGGCGCCGGCATCGAGCGCATCGTCGACAGGCTGCTCGCGGCCGGCGAGGCAGGTGAGCGGGCCGCCCGGGAGCTGGCCGAGGATGAGCTCGTCGCGACGCTGCTGATGATCCATGACCTGCATCCGGTGCCGCTGCGCGAGCGCGTGCAGGAGGCACTCGATTCGGTCCGTCCCTACATGGAGTCGCACGGTGGCAACGTCGAGCTGCTCGGCCTCGAGCACGGGATCGCGCGCATCCACCTGCGCGGCAGCTGCTCGGACTGCTCGGCGTCATCGGTGACGCTCGAGCTCGCGATCAAGCAGGCGCTCGAGGCCTACGCGCCCGACCTCGAGGGCCTCGAGGTCGAGGGCGTGGCGCCGCAGACCGCCGGCAGCGGCAGCCTGCCGATGGCCACCGGACTCCCGCAGGCTTCCCCCCCCACCGGGCTCGAGCTGCCGGTCGTGATGTCCGGCGGCTCGGGCCCGCCCCCCTCCCCCGCCCCGCCCCGCTCCACCGCCCCGGCCGCCCCGGCCTGGTTCAGTGTCGACTCGCTAACCGAGCTCGAGGACGCGAGCGTGACACCGGTGACGGTCGCGGGCACGCCGCTGATCGTCGCCAGCGTCGACGGCTCGCTGCTCGCCTTCAAGGACGTCTGCGCCGGTTGCGGCAGCCCGCTGCATGACGGCGAGCTGCGTGCCGGCGCGCTCCTCTGCCGTCACTGCGAGCGGTCGTTCTTCCTGCCGAGGGCGGGCCGCGCGCTCGGCGACGAGGCGGTCCAGCTGGAGCCGGTGCCGCTGCTGCGCGAGCATGGCCGGGTGAGGGTCGCGCTCGCGCCATGAGCGAGCGCCCGGACCGCGGCACGCTGAGCGACGCGGTCGCTGCGCAGCGGCGTGCGCGGATGGTCAGTGGCCTGCGCACGCTCAGCCGTGCCCCGGTCGCCCCCAGCGCTCCAGTCGCCGCCGATGCCGGCGGTCCAGCGGGACCGCCGGCGGCGGCCAGTGGTCCAGCGGGACCACTGGCGGCAACATCACAGGATTTCTGCGACATCTGCGGCACCACGATCCCGGCCGACCACCGGCATCTGCTCGCGCTCGCGGAGCGGCAGATCGTGTGCAGCTGCGAGACCTGCTGGGGGCTGCGCGCCGGCGAGGGCGACTGGCGCCCGGTCGGCAACCGCACGCTCTGGCTCGACGATCTGCGGGTCCCCGACGACGTCTGGGCCGGCTTCCAGATCCCGATCGGCCTCGCCTTCTTCATGGTCTCGACGGTCACCGATTGCGTGGTCGCGATGTATCCGAGCCCCGCGGGCGCGACCGAGTCCGAGCTGCGCTTCGACACCTGGCAGCGGCTGGTCGCGCTGAACCCGGTGCTGGAGGACCTCGAGCCCGACGTCGAGGGCCTGGTGGTCAACCGGCTCGCCGAGCCGCCGGTTCACGCGATCGCACCGATCGACCGCTGCTACGCGCTCACCGGCGCGATCAAGGCCAGCTGGGAGGGCATCTCGGGCGGCGCCGGCGTCGACACGGCGGTGGCGGATTTCTTCGACGGACTGCGGGCGCAGGCGACGGTATGAGCGGGAAGGATTTCCCTGATGTCGGTGGCCCGCTGGCCACCGCCACCACCACAGCGCCACCCTCGGCCCCCGAGGTCGAGTTCGAGGCGCTCGGCGCGCGGCCCCTGCGCTGGGCCGCGACGCCGGTGCTCGAGCTCGAACTGCAGGTCTCGGAGACGACCGGCCGGCGCATCTACATGATCGCGCTGACGGTGCAACTGATGATCGACCCGGCGCGGCGGCGCTACGACGATGAGACGCGCAGCCGGCTGATCGAGCTGTTCGGCGCGCCGGAGCGTTGGTCGGTGACGACCCGCAGCCTCGTCTGGTGCAAGCTCGACGTGCTCGTGCCGGCGTTCACCGGACAGGTGACCGTGCCGGTGCCGATCGCGTGCAGCTATGACATGGAACTGGCGGCCGCCAAGTATCTGCACTCGCTGCCCGACGGTGAGGCGCCGCTCGCGCTGCACTTCAACGGCACGATCTACTACGAGGGTGACGACGGCGGCCTGCAGATGGTGCTGGTGCCGTGGACGAAGTCGATTGACTTCCGCATGCCGGTCTCGGTCTGGCGCGAGACGGTCGATCACTATTACCCGAACACGGGCTGGGTGGCACTGCGCAGCGAGACGCTCGAGGCGCTCGGGCGCGCGAAGCTCGAGCGCGGCCTGGCGACGCTCGACGCGTGCGTGCGCGCACTGCTCGAGGAGGCTGAGGGTGACTGACGCGCTCGCGCAGCTGCTCGACTCCCTGCTGTGGGAGGGCTACGCCCTCTACCCGTACACGCCCGGCGCGACCAAGAACGCGACCCCGACGCCGTTCGGGATCGTCTACCCCCCCGCCTACGCGGCGGCGCTGCCGAGCACGTTTGACCACCTCACGCTGCGCTGCACGCTCGAGGCCGGCGCCGACGCCGTGGTGCGCG
>WQWK01000208.1 GCA_009785395.1 Conexibacteraceae bacterium | reverse complement strand
GCCTGACGTGAGCCTGACGTGAGCCTGACGTGAACGACCCGCGACAGATCCTCGCGATGGGCGGCGGTGGGTTCACGATGCCGGATGACGATCGCAGCGACGCGCTCGACCGGTTCGTGCTCGAACTGACCGGTCGCGAGATACCGCGCATCTGCTTCCTGCCGACCGCGAGCGGCGACCCGCGCGAGCAGGTAATGCGCTTTCACGAGCGCTTCGGCGACTGGCCCTGCGAGCCCTCGATCCTGTCGCTGTTCCACCTCGGGCGCGACCGCATCGATCCGGTCGCCCACATCCTCTCGCAGGACGCCCTGTACATCGGCGGCGGGTCGATGCGCAACATGCTCGCGATCTGGCGCGAGCACGGGATCGACGACGCGCTGCGGACCGCCTGGGACCGCGGGATCGTGCTCGCGGGGCTGAGCGCCGGCGCGATGTGCTGGTTCGAGGGCGGCGTCTCGATGAGCGGCGGCCAGCCGGAGGTGGTCCACGGGATCGGGCTGCTGCCCGGCTCGCTGTCGGTGCACCTCGACGGGGAGGCCGAGCGCCTGCCGGTCTACGCCGAGGCGGTCGCGACCGGGGCGCTGCCCGCCGGGTTCGCCGCCGACGACGGGGCCGCGGTGCTGTACCGGGGCACGGAGCGCGGCGAATGCGTCGCGTCGCGGCCGGACGCGCGGGTGGTGCGGATCGAGGCCGACGGCAACGGGGGAGTGACCGAGGCGCCGCAGCCGGTGCGTTTGCTCCCGCATGCCGTCGGCGACCCGGCGGGAGAGTCTGCGGTCGAGCCCTGGGGCGTCTCCGAGATGCGTGCGCTGCGGGCCGGGCGCCACCGCTGGGAGTGATGCCGCGCACCCCTAGGCGCCCGCCTCCTTGGCACTGAGCGGCGCACCCCTGGCGCGCGCTCCAGGCACACCACCCCCTTCAAGCATGCCTCCACATGTCTTGCAGAAGTGTGTCGCTGTGTGTCGACTATGTGTCAACGTCAACCCGGCGGGACGGTTTTGCACACTTCTGTGACGCCACGTCACATTTCCGGCACACGTGTGGAGACCCGTTTGAGGGGACCCCATACCCGGATCGGTGGATACGATCGGCGCATGGCTCACCCCAGATCCAGCCGGCGCACGCGCAAGACACGCGGCAGCGCTCCACGCGCGGTCGCCTCGACACGGCGCAGCGAGCGCTCGGAACGGCAGCAGCACGAGCGGACCGCTGACAAGCAGGCGGGACGCGCACTCGGCACCGTCGGCGAGCGCCCGCTGGGGATCTTCGGCGGTGTGCCGGTCTCAGAGTTCGCGATCTTCGCCGGCATCGTGGCGCTGGTGATCGGCATGATCAACGGCGGCGGCCCGGCGATCCCGGTCGGGATCATCGTGATGGCGCTCGGCGTGGCCGAGGTCACCGCGCGCGAGCACTTCTCCGGGTTCCGCTCGCACACGACGCTGCTCGCGTTCATCCCGGCGGTGCTGATCGAGGCGACCTACGCCCTGTTCGTGGGGGTGCCGCGCCAGCGCATCCTGGTGATCGCTCCGGCGATCCCGGTGTTCGCGATCTGTTACTGGCTGCTACGCCGACACTTCCGCGTCGCTCGGCACGCCCGCGTCGTCGGGCACGGCTGAGGCCGCAAGTCGCAGCGTGAAGACGGCGCCGCCGTCCGGCGCGTTCGCTGCCGTGACCGTGCCGTGATGCTGTTCGGCCACCTGGCGCACGATCGCGAGGCCGAGGCCGCTGCCCTGACGCGCGCGTGAGTTGGCGCCGCGGTAGAAGCGGTCGAAGACGTGCGGCAGGTCCCTGTCGTCGATGCCGTCGCCGTGATCGCGCACGGTCACGCCGATCTCGTCGACCGTGACGTCGATCGCCCCGCCGTGCCCCGCGTGCAGCGCGGCGTTGTCGAGCAGATTGTTGATCGCGCGGACCAGGCGCTCGGGGTTCCCCTGCACGGAGACCGGCTGCAGGTGCTCGGCGAACTCCGCGTCCGGGGCGTTCCGGCGTGCGCGGTCGACGGCCTCCTCGACCAGCCTGTCCAGGCGGGTGTCCTCGACACCGGTCGCCGGGGCATCGCCCCGTGAGACCTCGATCAGGTCGTTGACCAGGACGCTCAGCTCCTCGCTCTGCTCGACCACGTCGGCCAGCAGGCGGTTGCGGTCCTCCTCATCGAGTTTGGCGCCGGACAGCAGCACCTCGATGTTCGTGCGCAGGCTGGTGACGGGCGTGCGCAGCTCATGCGATGCGTCCGCGACCAGCTGACGCTGTGCGCTGACGGAGGCGTCGAGCTGAGCGCGCGAGTGCTCGAGCCGCTCCAGCATCTCGTTGAAGCGAGTCGCGAGCTGGCCGACCTCGTCATCCTCGCGGACCGCGATGCGCTGGCTGAGGTCGTCGGTCTCGCCGATCAGCTGGGCCGTGGCGGTGACCTCTGCCAGCGGCCTCATCACGCGGCGGGTCGCGAGCCGGGCGAGGCCGGCGGCGAGCGCGACGACCGCGAGGAAGATGACCGCGAGCGCCCAGCGCAGCGTGCGCATGACGTTGTCGACGGCGTCGAGCGGACGCGCGAGCTGGACAGCAAAGGAGGTCTGGCCGCTGTATGCGCTCGGCGGGGTGACGTTGAAGGTGTACATCCGCAGCCGCGCGCCGTCGACGAAGACGTTGCTGAAGTAGTCCGGAACGGTTCCGTTCGCGACAGCGGCCGCCTGGTTGCCTGCCGGAAGCGGTTGCTTGCCGGGAACGACTCCGTTGGCGATGTCGCCTCGCATGCTGACCACCTGCCAGTAGGGTGCCGAGCCGCCCGCGTCCGCGGCGAGGCCGGGGAACTGCGAGTGGGGGCCTCCGTAGGTTGCCTGGACAGCGGCCGCCTGTGCCTGCAGCTCAGTGTCGATCTGCCCGACGAGCTGGCCCTTCACCACGAAGTATGAGACCAGCACGGCGATCGCCACGGCCACAGCCACAGTTGCCGCGGCAACAGAGGTGATGCGCTTACGCAGCGACATGGTTGATACCGCTCAGTCTCGCAGGACGTAGCCGATGCCCCGCACCGTGTGCAGCAGGCGCGGCTCTCCGCCCTCCTCGGTCTTGCGGCGCAGGTAGCCGATGTAAACGCCCAGGGCGTTGGAGGTCGGCCCGAAGTCGTAGCCCCAGACGTTCTCGAAGATCGTCGAGCGGGTCAGCACCTGACGTGGGTGCTTCATGAACAGCTCCAGGAGCAGGAACTCGGTCTTGGACAGCTCGACGAGACGGTCGCCGCGGTGGACCTCGTGCGCGATCGGATCCAGGACCAGGTCCTCGAACCGCAGGGTCTCGCCGCTGCTGCCGTCGTCGCCGACACGGCGCAGCAGGGCCCGCAGGCGCGCCTGCAGCTCACGCAGGGCGAACGGCTTGACCAGGTAGTCGTCGGCGCCGACGTCGAGCCCCTGCACGCGGTCGTCGATCGCGTCGCGGGCGGTCAGCATCAGCACGGGCGTCTTGTCGCCCGCCGCGCGCATCCGCCGGCAGACCTCGAGGCCGTCGACGCCGGGCATCATCACGTCGAGGATCACCGCGTCGGCGGGCTGCTCGGCGAGGCGGTCGAGCGCCTCCTCGCCATCGACGGCGAGCTCGACCTCGTACTCGTCCAGCCGTAGCGCGCGCTCCAGGGCGCGCCGCACGGCAGGCTCGTCATCTACAACCAGAATGTGTGCCATCTGCGCAAATGGTCGCGTGCCGGTGTGAAAGTTTCTGAAGAAGGGCTCAGGGCTCCGAAACCCTCGGCAGGCGGCCTCGCGCGGGCGTCATGCCAGCGTCCATGTCGCGGTCAGGCCAGCGGCCGGTAGCCGCCGCCGTGGAACACGAGCGCCCCGCCCTCGCGCAGGACGCTGAGCTCGAGCACCTCGCCGAGCACGAGCCAATGGTCGCCGGCCTCATAGCGCTCATAGATCCGGCAGTCGATCCAGGCCGCCACATCCTCCAGCACCGGCGCGCCGGTGGCGGGTGCGGGCGACCAGCGCAGGCCCGCGAACTTGTCGATTCCGGAGGTGGCGAACTGGCGCGCTATCTCCTCCTGGCCCTCCGCCAGCACGTTCGCGCAGAACGTGCCCGCCGCCTCGAGCGCCGGCCAGCTCCTGGACGTCTTCGCCGGGGAGACCGCCACCAGCGGCGGCTGCAGCGACACTGACATGAACGAGCCGACCACCAGCCCGCTCGGCCGGCTCGGGTCACCGCCCGTCACGACCACGACTCCCGTCGGCAGGCGCCCGAGAACCTCCCGGAAATGGGTCGAATCCGGCTTGGTCAGCTCCGATGAGACGGGCTCCGATGACACGGGCCGGAGGCTACCCAACTCCCAACCAAACCAGTAGAGGTGCATGGTCCGAGGGCTTGAAGCCCTTGCGGAAATCGCGGTCGATCCCGACGGCCATCAGCCCGTCCGCCAGATCCTCGCTGACGAGCACGAGATCGATCCGCATCCCGAGGTTCTTGTGGAAGTTGCCGGCACGGTAGTCCCACCAGGTGAACTGCGGGTCGTCGGGGTGCACGTGCCTGTAGGCGTCGACCAGGCCGCCGCG
>WQWK01000207.1 GCA_009785395.1 Conexibacteraceae bacterium | reverse complement strand
TGGGCGCCCTGGGGCGCGTACGCGTCCTTGGTGTAGATCAGCTCGTGCGCGGCGATCGTGACCGACATCCACGACCCACCCAAGGTCCCGTCGTTCAGCTCGATCCGCTCGTACTCGCGGTATCCGAGCGTGTCGATACAGAAGTCGCGCTGCGCGCGGATGTCGCCGGCGAGGATGTTGAGGTGGTCGAAGCGCTTGACGGCGATCGCCTTGTTGGGTTGCTTGCCGTGCACGTTCTTGAAGTCGGTTACAACCGGCTTCACGTAGCGCTCAACCTCGGTGTAGATCTTGAAACGGTGGCCGTCGGGATCCTCGAATGCGTAGGCGCGCCCGACGCCGAAGTCTCCCTGGTCCTCCCAGCCGAGACCGGAGCCGGCCTGTTCGATCAGCGCGACGCGTCGCTCCAACGCCTCCGGGCTCCACACCCGGAAGCCGCAGTACCCCATGCCCGGCAGCGCCGCCTCGGTCAGCTTCAGCGACCAGACCATGTAGTCGTCCCAGCCGCGCAGATACGCCGACTGGCGCTCGCGGTGCACGACCTCCATGCCCATCATCTCGGTGAAGAACTCCAGGCTCTCCGTCGGCTTCGGGGTGAAGATCTCGATCGGACCGAGGTGCGCGATGTCCGGCGGCCGCAGCTCGCTCATCGCTGTGCCTCCACGACGGCGCGCAGTCCATCGAGGTCGTATGACTTGGCGCCGGCCCGCAATTGCTCGCGCTTGATGCGCTCCTTCTCCTCGCGTGCGAGTGCGGCGGCGAGCACCTGCTCGACGCGCTCCGCCGGCACCACGGCGACTCCGTCGGCGTCGAGCACGAGCACGTCGCCGGGGTTGATCGCTGCGCCGCCGACCGTCACCGGCACGTTGATCGCGCCGGCGGTGGCCTTCATTGCGCCCTTCACCCGCACCCAGCGCGCCCAGATCGGGAGCCCCATCGCGGCCAACTCCTCGACGTCGCGGATCGACGCGTCGACCAGGATGGCGGCGGCCCCGGCGGCCTGCGCCTGCGTCGCGAGCAGGTCGCCGACGAGGGCGACGGGCCGCGGCTCGGGCATCGTCAGCACCAGCACCTCACCGGGCTGCACCTCCGCCATCGCCGCATGCACCATCAGGTTGTCGTCCTGGCCGCAGCGCACGGTGCGCGCCGGCCCCGCGGCGCGGCTGCCGGGCACCGCCTGATGCAGGTCGGCGTCGACGTAACCGCCGCGCCCACCGGCCTCGTAGACGGTCGCCGACCCCAGGCGCGAGAGCTCTGCGAGCTGATCTGGGGTGGTGGCCAGCGGGCCACCACCCGGCGTCTCCTCAGTCATAGCTCGCTCACCACCTGGGGGATCACGCGCTGGAAGGCCTCGGCATAGCGCACGTCCTGGTCGCCGCTCGCGCGGCGGGCGTGGTTGCCGCGGTGCCCGGCACGCTCGGCGTAATAGGTCTGCAGGTAGGCCTGCGCCTTCATGTGCGCCATCGCCGCCCGCTTGCGGTCGTACACGGACGTGATGTCGACGAAGACGGTCGGCGTGAAGTTGCAGAGCTCGGGCTGGTGGGGCTCGAACAGGAACAGCTGCGGCGGCGTGATCGTCTTGAAGGCGCTGAGCACGCCCGCGCCGGCGGCGAGCGAGCGGGCGCGGTCGACCGCGTGGAAGGCGACCGGGTGGTCCGGGTTGAACGGGTCGGTGTCGGTGTGCGTGACGAGCACGTCGGGCGCGAACTCGCGGATCACGTCGGTGATCAGGTTGAGCTCATCGCCGCCGATCTGCAGCGGGTAGTCGCCGAGGTCGAGCGCCTTGAAGCTCGCGCCGAGCTCGGCGGCCGCGGCCTCTGCCTCCGCGTGGCGGATCTGCTTGACGTTCTCGATCGTCTGGTCCTCGTGCTTCCAGAGCTCGCCGGACTCGCCGCGCTCGCCGTAGGAGATGGCAACGACCTCGGCGATGCCGCCGAGCTCCACCGCCTTGGCGATCGCGCCGCCGGCCCGCCAGACGAAGTCAGCCGAGTGCGCTCCGATCACCTGAATGCGCCGGCTCACTGCGGTTCCCCGGCGAGCGGTTCCCCGGCGAGCCTGCGGGTGTTTGCGACGGCCATCGTGTGGACCTCCTCCTCGGTGAAGCCGGCCTCCAGGAATTTGTCGGCGAACAGCGCCAGACCATCCTCGACCGGCGGATTGAATACCTGGCCGAGGTCGGTCGAGAGGACATTGTTCTCGACGCCGGTCGCCCGCACCCCCGCGAAGACGTGCTCCCAGGTGACCTTGCCGGTGTACGGGGTCGTGAAGCAGCGCTCGAGCAACGCTCCGCCGTTCGCGAGCTCGGTCTGCTCAGCGATGCTCAGGTTCTGGGAGGGGAACTCGGGGTGCGTGACGACCACATCGTTGATCCCGGCCGCGAGCGCCCCCGCGACCACGGCGAAGATCTCGTCGCGTGCGAGGTGCCCGGTGGCGAGCACGAGCTGGTGGCGGGCGGCGACCGTGAAGACATCGTGGACGGCGGGCAGCAGTCCCCTGCCGGGCGGGTCGCCGGACGCGTCGCCGGAGACGTCGCCGGACGCGTCGAGCACCGCGACCGGCTCGGGCTGCACGCCCGCCTCGCGCAGCGAGACCTCGAACTTCATCCACACGGGCATCGGCGCTCCCGGGGCGAAGGAGTGCACCTCCTCCATCTCATTGATCGAGTTGACGGTCGGCATCCAGACGGTGCGCGCGCCCTCGCGGGCGGCGATCTCGACGGCCAGCGGGTTGATGCCGCCCACCGCCCGGTTGAGCACGATCGCGCCGAGCGCGCGGGCGCCCGGTACGGCGGCATTCACGGTGCGCGCGCGCTCCGCGGTCGAGGTGTAGTGCGATTTCATCTGAAAGCCGGCAAGCCCCAGCTCGACGCAACGGCGCGCGAGCCCGATGTCGTCGATGATCCGGGTCACGAAGTCCGGGTCGATGTGGACGTGCATGTCGTAGCCGCCGCGCACGAGCGCGCGAGCCCGCTCGCTCGGAGTCGGGTGGACGCGCTCGCTCGCTGCCGCGCCGGTGGCCATGCGCCCAACTTACCGCCCCCGCTAGATTCACGCCGGATGCCGATGGACTGCACATACCGGTTGCGGATCCCGCACCGGGCCGGCCAGCTCGCGAAGGTCGCGAGCCGCATCACCGAGCACGCCGGGCTGATCGGCGACGTGCAGACGATCACGATCGCGCGGCTCGAGGCGATCCGCGAGATCACGGTCGAGCTGCGCGACAAGGAGCACGCCGACCGGCTGGCGGCCGGTCTCAACGAGCTGGAGGGCGTGACCGTCGTCTGGTATCACGATCGTGCATTTCTGGCGCATGACGGCGGCAAGATCGAGGTGCGCCCGCTGCAGCCCGTCACCACCAACCAGCAGGTGCGCGACGTCTATACGCCCGGCGTCGCGCGCGTCGCCACCGCGATCCACGAGTACCCGGAGCTGGCCTCGCGCTTCACGATGATCGGGCGCAGCGTCGCGATCTGCACCAACGGCAGCCGCGTGCTCGGGCTCGGTGACATCGGCCCGGTGGCGTCGATGCCGGTGATGGAGGGCAAGGCGATGTTCTACTCGCAGTTCGTCGGCATCACCGCGATCCCGATCCTGATCGACACCCACGACCTCGATGACTTCGTCGACACGGTCGTGCGCATCGCGCCCGGGTTCGGCGGGATCCACCTGGAGGACATCCGCACGCCGGACTGTTACGAGATCGAGCGGCGCCTGATCGAGGCGCTGCCGCAGCCGGTGATGCACGACGACGTCCACGGCACGGCCGTCGTGACGCTGGCCGCGCTGATCGCCGCCTGCCGCCAGGCCGGCATCCGCCTGGACCAGGCGGTCGTCGGCCAGATCGGACTCGGCGCAGCCGGTTTCGGGATCGCGACGCTGATCCACGACGCCGGCGTCAGCCGGGTGCTCGCCTCGGACCCGAATCCGTCGGCCCTGGAGCGCGCGCGTGAGCACGGCCTGGAGATCGCGGACCTCGAGACGGTGATGCACGAATGCAACGTCGTCGTGGCGACCAGCGGCCAGCCCGGCCTGATCAGGCCCGAGATGGTCCGCAGGGGGCAGGTGATCTTCGCGCTGACGAACCCGGCCGCCGAGATCGCCCCGGAGGACGCGATCGCGGCGGGAGCAGCGTTCGCCGCCGACGGCACGAGCATCAACAACGTGCTCGGCTACCCGGGCATCTTCAGGGGCGCGCTGGCCGCGGGCGCGAGTGAGATCAACCTCGAGATGAAGCGCGCCGCCGCCTGGGCGCTGGCGGGACTGACGGTCTCCTCGGAGCTGATCCCGGAGGTGCTCGACCTCAGGGTGCACGAGGTGGTCGCCGAAGCGGTCGCACAGGCGGCGGTGGACAGCGGCGTCGCCCATCCCGAGAAGATCCGGCCCGACTTCTGAGCCCGCGCCCGACTTCTGGGCAGGCCCTCGGGCGTAGAGTGCCGCTCATGCGAGCGATTCGATACGACGAGTACGGTGAGCGCGACGTTCTTTACGTTGCCGACGTGGAGGTTCCCGAGCCGGGCGCCGGAGAGGTGCTGGTCCAGGTCAAGGCGGCCGG
>WQWK01000206.1 GCA_009785395.1 Conexibacteraceae bacterium | reverse complement strand
GGTGCAGGCTCTCGATGTCCACGTGCCCGCGCGAGATGGATTCCCGCAGGGCCAACTCCATCACCTTCTTCGCGCGTGGCGTGAACGGGATCTGTCCCGAGGTCGCCTCCTCCCCCTCTCCGACGATGCCGATCACCTGCTCGCGCACCTGGTCGTGAGTGACCCCGAGCGCGGTCAGCGCCGCGCCGGCGCCGCGCTCTGTGTTCGCGAGGAAGCCGAGCAGCAGGTGCTCGGTCCCGATGTAGTTGTGGAGCAGCCCGCGCGCCTCCAGCTGGGCGTCAACCACCACCTGGCGAGCCTCCTCGGTGAAGCGCTCGAACACACTCCCAGGATCTCACATCCGTGAGGCGTCCACTGACGTATTCCGGAGCCTCGATCCGGGGGACAGCCCCACCCCAGGACGCCGTCGTGCACCAGTGACGAAACGTCCGGCTGCAGCGAGCCTGCAGCCATGTCCAAAACACACTCCATCCCACTGCCGGACAGCGGGCTCGCCCGCATCGTCCTGCGTCTTTCCCGGGCCGCCTCCCGGCGGCCACGCATCACGATCGGGCTGTGGTTGCTGCTCGTCGTGACCTGCGTTATGGCCGGCGGCATGGTCGGCACCAAGAGCCTGTCCAACTCGCAGAGCGGGGTTGGCGTGTCCGCTCGCGCGGAGTCGATGATCGCCAGGGCCCACCTCACGTCGCCGGCGCAGGAGAGCATCCTCGTCCAGTCCGCTGATGCCGCGGGCACCAGCGCCGCGGTGCGGGCGCTCGAAACGAAGCTGCGCGCCGTACCCGCAGTGAAAACGATCAAGGGACCGGACACCACGCCCGCCTTCAGCAAGGCAGGTGGACGGACCGCGCTCGTTCAGGTCAGCCTCCGCGGCGACCCCAACAACGCCGGCGATCACGTCGGCGGCGTGCAGCGAGCGGTGAGCCAGGTTTCCTCCGGGCATCCGCAGGTGACGCTGAAGGAGGCCGGTGACGGCACCTTCGACAAGGCGTTCAGCACCGCGGCGGGCACCGACCTGGGGCGCGCGGAACTGTTCTCGTTCCCGATCACGCTGCTGATCCTGGTACTCGCGTTCGGCGCCCTGGTGGCGGCATCGGTGCCGCTGTTGCTCGGCATCACGTCGGTGATCGCCGCGCTCGGGGCCGAGGGGCTCGTCTCCCAGATCGCGCCGGTTACCAGCGCAACCTCCTCCGTGATCCTGCTGATCGGGCTCGCGGTCGGCGTCGACTACTCGCTGTTCTACGTTCGCCGCGTCCGCTCCGAGCGCGCCACCGGGCGCGATCCGGCCACCGCACTCGAGGTGGCCTCCTCGACGGTCGGCCGTGCGATCATCATTTCGGGCCTGACCGTCCTGATCGCGCTGTCTGGCCTGCTGCTGACCGGCTCGAAGGAGTTCACCTCGATCGGGCTCGCGACGATGGTCGTGGTCGGGATCGCGATGCTCGGTTCCGTGACGGTCCTCCCCGCCGTGCTGGCACTGCTGGGCGATCGGGTCGATCGCGGCGCCGTGCCGCTGCTGGCGCGGCTTCGGGCCCGAAGCGAAGGCAGGGTCACCTTCTGGGCCCGCCTCGCCCGCGTCGTCACCGGCCGCCCGGCGGCGTCGCTGACGATCGCGGTCTGCGTCCTGGCGACGCTCGCGGTGCCTGTCCTGCAGCTGCGCACCGCCAATCCAAATGCGACCGACCTCCCGGCCAGCGCCCCGGTGCGGGTCGCGTATGAGGCCATCGACCACGCCTTCCCGGGCTCACCCGACCCCGCTGCAATGGTCGTCCGCGGCGAGCACCTCGGGAGCCCGGCAGAGCGCCACCGCCTCGCGGCCATCGGCCAGCGGGGGATGCAGGTCACCGGTGGCCACGGGCGGGTAGAGGTCAACGTCTCACGAGACGGCCGGACCGCGGTCATTCAGGTCCCGATGCCATATCGCGGGCTGGACGCGTCGAAGCGACTGGTCGGGCAGCTGCGAGCGAGCGTGGCGCACCCGAACCACGCTTTGGTGACCGGCGATGCAGCCGGGAGCCTCGACTTCTCGAACCAGATGAAGACGGCGACGCCGCTGGTGATCGGTGTCGTGATGGGCCTCGCCTTCATGTTGCTGCTCGCCGCATTCCGCTCGGCCAAGCTCGCCGCGGCGGTGATCGGACTGAACCTGCTGTCGGTCGGCGCGGCATACGGCGTGCTGGTCGCGGTCTTCCAACATCACTGGGCCCAGTCGCTGCTCGGCTTCACCTCCAACGGCGCAATCGTTGCCTGGCTGCCGCTGTTCGCGTTCGTGATCCTGTTCGGGCTCTCGATGGACTACACCGTGCTCGTGCTCGAGCGGGTGCAGGAGGCGCGGCGCGCAGGGCTGTCCGCACGCGAAGCGGCTGCCGAAGGGGTTGCCGCGACCGGCGGTGCCGTCACTAGCGCGGCGCTGGTGATGGTGTTCGTGTTCGGCGTGTTCGCGACGCTCGGGCTGCTGGAGTTCAAGCAGCTGGGGGTTGGGCTGTCCGCCGCGGTGCTGATCGATGCGACGATCGTGCGCGGTGTCGCGCTGCCGGCGGCGATCACCCTGCTCGGCAATCGCGGGTGGCAGGTGCGCCGAATGGCCTCGCATTGGGATCATCCAGTTCATGTCCCCGCGCTGGCGCACGAAACCCATGTCCGCTGAACAGCTGACCCACACTGCGGACGATCCCCCGGCCCCGGCCGGGGGATCGTCCGCGCTGGCGGGATACCTGGCGCTCGCGGGCCTCACCGGTTTCCTGATGACGCTGACCTGGGGCCTGACCGGCGACGGCTACTTCTGGCCGCGTTGGGTGTGGTTCGGGCTCCTGGTCCCGGCGGCGTTCTGGAGCGCGATCGTTCACGCCCGCCGAGTTCCCGACCGCGGCGAGCGGTGGTTCAGGACGGTCACGGCACTCGTCGGGGTGATGAGCGCGATGATGATCGTGATCTGGTGGTTCGGAGACCCCGGGAACTTCTGGCCGGTCTGGCCGCTGTTCTCATTCGGAGCGATCCTCGCGGTCTACGCACTCCTTCGTTACGGGCGCGGCGCGCTTCCCTGGCGGCGCGACCGGCAGCTGACCCATCGCGTCGAGGAGCTGACGCGAACGCGGCGTGGAGCGCTCGACGTCCAGGCGGCCGAACTGCGACGGATCGAGCGCGACCTCCACGACGGCGCACAGGCTCGGCTGGTCGCGCTCAGCATGAAGCTGGGCCGGGCCGAGGATCGGCTGGGCGACCAGCCGGAGCTGGCCGAGCTCGTCCGCGACGCTCGTCTCGATGCCGCCGGCGCGATCGCCGAGCTGCGCGATCTGGCACGCGGAATCGCGCCGCCGGTATTGGCCGACCGTGGGCTGGCAGCGGCCGTCGAGGCGCTCGGGACGCGTTCGCCGATGGCGGTCACGGTCGACGCGCAGCTCGAGCGCCGGCTGCCCCCGGTGGTCGAGACCGCCGCCTACTTCGTCGCCGCGGAAGCGCTGACGAACGTCGCCAAGCATGCATCCGGCGCAGCGGCGCGAGTGTCGCTGGCGGAGCACGAGGGGAAGCTCGTCGTCGAGGTCTCCGACGACGGGCCCGGCGGCGCCAACCCCGCAGGATCGGGGCTGACCGGCCTCCGACGCCGGGTCGAGGCGCTGGATGGGACGCTGAACGTGACCAGCTCCGTGGGTGAGGGAAGCACGGTCAGAGCCGAGCTGCCATGCGAGTCGTGATCGCCGAGGACAACGCGCTGCTGCGCGAGGGGCTCGTCGCGATGTTGCGCGAGCGCGACATCGAGGTGGTCGCGACCACCGAGGACGGCCCCGGGCTGGTGCGGATCGTCGGCGGCCACAGGCCTGACGTCGCGATCGTCGACGTCAGGCTGCCGCCGAGCTTCACCGACGAAGGCGTGCGCGCCGCGATCGAGGCGCGCGGCCGTCACCCGGGCCTCGGGATCCTGATCCTCTCCCAGTACGTCGAGCCGATCTACACGCAGGAGCTGCTGGCCACGGGCGAAGGCGGCATCGGCTACCTGCTCAAGGAGCGCGTCGGCGAGGTGCGGACGTTCGTCGACGCGATCGAGCGCGTCGCGGACGGCGGCACCGCGCTCGATCGGGAGGTCGTCGCCGAGCTGATGGGCGCCCGGGCCGACAGCGCGGGCACGAGTCGGCTCGAGTCACTGACGCCGCGCGAGCTGGAGGTGCTCGAGCTGATCGCCGAAGGCCGCACGAATGTGGCGATCGCACGGGCGATGGTGATCACCCCCGGCGCCGTCGAGAAACACGTCTCGAACATCTTCGCGAAGCTCGACCTGTCCGCCAGCGACGATGACCACCGCCGCGTGCTGGCGGTGCTCGCCTTCCTGCAGTCCCAATGACGACCCGTCTGATGCGGCTGAGAGGACTCGAACCTCCACGTCCCGAAGAACACAGGCACCTGAAGCCTGCGCGTCTACCAATTCCGCCACAGCCGCGCGGGTTATCGAAGGTAGCACCTGTCCGCGGTTCTGCCGGGACGCTACGCTAACTGACACACCCCGCGCCGCTATCGTCTAGGGGACTAGGACGCCGCCCTCTCACGGCGGAAACCCGGGTTCGAATCCCGGTAGCGGTACT
>WQWK01000205.1 GCA_009785395.1 Conexibacteraceae bacterium | reverse complement strand
GACCTCCTCGGGCGCGATCAGGACCATGTCGGTGAGCCGCGCGAAGTCGAGCTCCTCGACGTCAGGGAGGTGCACGATGATCCCGTCGTCTGACCAGATGGCGTCGGCCTCGAGCTGCAGCTCGTCACGGATGCGGGCACTCAGGGCGAGCGCCCAGGCGGAGTGCACGCGCCCGCCGAACGGCGAGAGCACGCACAGCCGCCAGTCGCCGATCTCGTCGCGGAAGCGCTCGATCACGATCGCGCTGTCGCTGGGGACCACGCGGGTCGCGTCGCGCTGCTCGCGCAGGAACTCGACGAGGTTGCGGGCGGCTCGCTCGTCGAGGTCGTGGCGCTCCTCGAGCACGGCCGGGTCCTGGTCGACCGCCCAGCGGCTGAACGCGCCGATCGCCTCGCCCAGCTCACTCGGCCGGCCCACGCTGTCACCCTTCCAGAAGGGGACCGCGCCGGGCATGCCGGGCGCGGGAGTGACGATCACGCGGTCACGGCCGATCTCCTCGATCCGCCAGGTCGAGGCGCCGAGCAGGAACGTCTGCCCGGGCCGGGCCTCGTAGACCATCTCCTCGTCGAACTCGCCGACACGGCGCCCGTCCGGCAGCGTCACCAGGTAGTTGCCGCGGTCCGGGATCGTGCCGGCGTTGGTGACGGCGAGCTGTCTCGAGCCCTTCCGCGCCTTGAGCGTTCCGGCGATCCGGTCCCAGATGACCCGCGGCCGCAGCTCGGCGAACTCGCTTGACGGGTAGCGGCCGTCGAGCATGTCGAGCACGTTCTCGAAGCTGGTCCTGGTGAGCTCCGCGTAGGTGTGGGTGCGGGTCACGAGCCTGAACAGGTCGTCGACAGACACGCCACCGTCGGACGCTTGGGCCAAACCGTCGCCAGAGCGACGGTTTGGCCCAAAGGTACCCTGCTCCGCCGCAGCAGCGATCGCGACGATCTGCTGGGCGAGCACGTCGAGCGGGTTGCGCGGCACGACCGTGGTCTCGATCTCGCCCGCGCGCATGCGCGAGGCGACGACGGCGCACTCGAGCAGGTCGGCGCGGAACTTGGGGAAGATGCGGCCGCGGCTGATGTCGCCGACGTTGTGACCGGCGCGACCGATGCGCTGCAGGCCGCGGGCGACCGACTTGGGCGACTCGACCTGGATCACGAGGTCGACGGCGCCCATGTCGATACCCAGTTCCAAAGATGAGGTGGCCACCAGACAGGGCAGCTCCCCCGCCTTCAGCATCTCCTCGACCACGGTGCGCTCCTCACGCGCAAGTGACCCATGGTGTGCACGCGCGAGCACCCGCACCGGCCGGCCCGCGCCCTCGTCTTCCGCCGCGGCAAGCTCGTTCAGCCGCAGCGCCAGCCGCTCCGCCCCGCGGCGCGCGTTGACGAAGATGATCGTCGAGTTGTGCGCGCGCACGAGCGCCAGGAGCTCCGGGTACATCGCCGGCCAGATCGAGTTGATCGTGGGCTCGGTGCCGCCGGCCAGCGGATCCAACTCGGCCGCCCCAGGCGTCTCGCCGGGGGCCGCCAGCGACTCGACCGGCACCTGGATCTTGAGGTCGAGCTCCTTGCGCACCCCCGCATCGACGATCCGGCACTCGCGCGACGGGCCGACCATGAAGCGGGCGACCTCCTCGAGCGGGTTCTGGGTCGCGCTCAGCCCGATGCGCTGGGGGATCGGGTGCGCGGGATCCGATTCACCGCCGCCGCGCTGTGCCACCGCGGCGAGCCGCTCGAGCGTCAGCGCCAGGTGCGCCCCGCGCTTGGTCGAGGCGACGGCGTGGATCTCGTCGACAATGCACCAGCGTGTGTGCTCGAACAGCTTCTGCGCCTGGCCGGTGAGCATCAGATACAGCGACTCGGGCGTTGTGATCAGGATGTCCGGCGGGTTGCGCAGCATCTGCTGGCGCTCGCGCTGCGGCGTGTCCCCGGAACGCACCGCCACATTCAGGTCCGCCCCGATCCCGCGCAGCGGCACCCGCAGGTTGCGGTCGATGTCATAGGAGAGAGCCTTCAGCGGGGAGACGTACACGAGACTGATGCCCGGCGAGCGCTCAGGTTCGGAGGCGAGGCGGTCGATCGCCCACAGGAAGGCCGCGAGCGTCTTGCCCGAGCCGGTCGGAGCGCTGATCAGAACGTGCTCGCCGGAGGCGATCGCGGGCCAGGCCTGGGCCTGGGCGGCAGTCGGCTGCGCGAAGGCGCGCTCGAACCAGTCCCGGGTCGCGGGACTGAAGCCCTCGAGCGCTGATCTCGCCGCTGCCACCTCACAGCGAGCCTAGCGCCGCCCCCACACGGCCCCCGAACAGCCCGAGGGGCCGCCTAACATGCGAACCGCTTTGGAGAGAGCCGCCCTGAAGACGAAGCGCACATACCCGCGATGGCTGGTTTACGGACTGGGCCTGTTCGCGGTCGTGATGATCGTCTTCTCCGCGGTGCTCTCGCGCGAGCACCATGCCGCCGAGGCGCAGCGCAACCAGGCGATCTCACGCTTCGTCGCGCTCGAGTCGCGGGACCTGCACAACCGCGACCCGTCGCTGGCGATGCAACTGGCGCTCGTCGCATACCGCCTCTGGGGTACTCCCCCGGCGCGCGCGGCGCTGATCGACACGGGCGCCGGCGAGATGCCAACGCGGCTGCTCGGGCCCAAGGGCGAGACCCTCATCGCCCTGGGCGACGACGGCCACCGGCTGGTCGTTGCGTACCCCGCAACCGGCCAGCTGAAGCTGTACGCGGTGAGCGAGATGAACCTCGCCGGGCCCGGCCTCACCCTGGCCGCGACGCTTCCGGTGGCCCCCGCCACGGAGAAGCTCGACTCGGTCGCGTTCGCTCACGACGGCCGGCTGCTCGCTGTGGGATACGGCAACGGACAGGTGCGGCTCTGGAGCCTCGCCGCACCCTCACGCCCCGCTGAGCTCGCGACACTGCGCGCCGGATCCGGGGCGGTGCGCGGTCTCGGCTTCAGCCCGGCCGGCGGCGCGCTGGCCGCGGCCGACGCGGACGGCAGCGTCCAACGCTGGTCGCTCGCCGACCCTCACGACCCCTCGCCGGCACCGCTGCTCGTCGCGCCCGGGCGACCCGCGCTCGACGCGGTGAGCTACAGCCACGGCGGCAGCACGCTCGCGGCCGCCGGCGCGGGCGGGACGCTGATCATCTGGCACGCGCATGCCGGCGTCACGCCGCTCACCGCGGTGAGCGTCGGCAGTCCCACGCTCACGGCGAACCCCACGCTCACCGCGGTGGCCTACAGCCCCGACGGGCATACGCTCGCGGCAGGCGGTGACGACGGCGTGATCCGCCTCTGGACCCTGAGCCGCCACGGCGCGACGACGGCCGAGCGGCCCTCGCTGACCGGCTCGGGCGCCGTCACGTCGCTCAGCTTCGGCCGTGACGGCCGCTACCTGGCGGCCGGCTCGTCCGCAGACGCAGCCGAGATCTGGGCGACGGCAAACTGGCATGAGACGGCGACGCTCCCGCATCCCGCCGGGGTGACGGGCGTGGCATTCACCCGCGGCGACGCCAGCCTCATCTCAGCCGACGCGGCCGCAACCACGCGCATCTGGCAGTTCCCACCGCCGTCCGCGCGGGCGGCCCGGTCCGCCGTCACAACGCTCACCTACTCGCCCGACAAGCCGCTGCTCACGATCGGCGGCGGCCACGGAGCCGAGCAGTGGGACGTGGCCGACGAGTGGCGTCCGGCGCCCTCCGGCGCGTGGGACGCCCCGGCACTCGCAGCGGTCCCGGACAGCCCGTACTCCACGATCACCTCGACGACCACGACACCGGCCGCCACGACGCCCGGTGACGCAACGATGACGGCGACGACGCCCACGGGCGCGACGGTGACCGTCAACCCGCACGCGGGCGACGAGGCGCTGCGCCGGACGCGGGCCCAGACCACCGTCGTCGACTCGGCGCTGAGCCCGGACGGGCAGCTGTTCGCCGCCGCGAGCACCGACCACCGTGTGTGGCTGTGGGATGTCAGAACCCCGAGCGCTCCGAAGTTGGTCGGGCAGTTGGCCGGATTCAGCCGTTGGGCCTACGCCGTCGTGTTCTCCCCGAACAGCCAGACGCTGTTCGCCGGTAGCGCCGATCACACCGTTCGGATCTGGAACGTCACCGATCCCGACCACCCGCGCGAGCTCATCAACAGTCTCCTGACGGGCCCGCGCAGCACGATTGTGCACCTCGCGATCAGCCCCGACGGCGTCACCCTGGCAGCGGCGACGGCGGACGGGAGCGTGTGGCTGTGGTCGGTCGGCAACCCGAACGCGTCCTTCCCGCTCGGCACCCTGACCGCCGCCGGGCGCGCGCCGCAGGCGCTCACCTTCAGCCCGACCGGTGACGTTCTGGTCGCCGGCAGCAACCGCCGCCTGACCTTCTGGCACTACCACGGGGAGGAGGTGGCCGATCGCGTCTGCGCTCTGGAGGGGACCCCGATCACGCGCAGCGAATGGCAGCAGTACGTCCCGGGGGCGCCCTACAACCCGCCGTGCGCGAACTGGACGCCGCCCGTTACGGCGGCTCCGGGCTCATGAAGGCGAGCGGCGCCGAGATGCCGGCGCCGTCGCGCAGCGTCGCGATCCGCCG
>WQWK01000204.1 GCA_009785395.1 Conexibacteraceae bacterium | reverse complement strand
TGGCCGCCACTACGAGCTGAACCCCCGCACCGCGACGCTGCTCGTGCGGCCCCGCGGATGGCATCTCGACGAGAAGCACCTGCGCTTCGACGGCGACCCGCTGGCCGGAGCGCTGATGGACTTCGGGCTGTTCGCATTTCACTGCGGGAAGCGTCTGCTCGCCGCCGGGTCCGGCGTCTACCTCTACCTGCCGAAGCTCGAGCACCACCTGGAGGCGCGCCTGTGGAACGACGTGTTCGCCGCGGCCGAGCACACGCTCGGGCTCCCCGGCGGCGCGATTCGCGCGACCGTCCTGATCGAGACCCTGCCGGCCGCCTTCCAGATGGACGAGATCCTGTACGAGCTACGCGACCACTCGTACGGTCTCAACGCCGGGCGCTGGGACTACATCTTCTCGACGATCAAGACATTCCGCGAGCGCCCGGAGTTCGTGCTGCCGGACCGCAACGACGTCAAGATGACGGTCCCGTTCATGTCCGCCTACGCGCAGCTGCTGGTCAAAACCTGCCACCGGCGCGGTGCATTCGCGATGGGCGGAATGGCGGCGCTGATCCCGTCGCGCACCGACCCCGAGGCCAACAATCGCGCGATCGAGGCCGTCCGTGTGGACAAGGAACGCGAGGCGGGCCTCGGGTTTGACGGCACCTGGGTCGCCCACCCGGATGTCGTCGAGGTCGCGACGGCCGCTTTCGATGCGAGGCTCGGCGACCGGCCCAACCAGATCGACCACCAGCGCGACGACGTCTCGACCACCGCCGCCGACCTGCTCGATGTGGACTCGACGCCCGGATCGATCACCGAGGCGGGACTGCGAGGCAACATCTCGGTCGGCTTTCAGTACATCTCGTTCTGGCTCGGCGGCCGCGGTGCCGCGGGGATCAACAACCTGATGGAGGACGCCGCGACCGCCGAGATCGCCCGCTCCCAGATCTGGCAGTGGATCCGCCATCGCGCGCAACTGCAGGACGGCAGGACGATCACCCGAGAGCTGGTCGCGATGATGCTCGATCAGGAACTCGAGCGAATCCGGAGCGAGGTCGGGGAAGACACCTGGCGCAAGGGACGGCCCGAGGACACGCGGAGGATCTTCGAGCAGGTCACGCTCTCCGAGGACTTCGTTCCGTTTCTGACGCTCCCCGCCTACGAACTGCTCGATTAGGCCGCGGCAAACGCATGAGAAGCACCATCGCCATCGTGCTTGCCGCAGCGTCGCTCCTTGCCGCGTCGGCGGCACCTGGAGCGGCAACGCCGATGGCCGCCGCGACGCCGTTGGTGGCCGACAACATCTCGCCGCCGGCCTCACGGGCGCTCGCGCGTTCCCCCGCGCAGATCGTCTACACGGGGGACGGCTCCGGGTTCCTCGCCGGCCACGGCGGTTCGGCTCGGTCCCCGGGGCGTTTGCGCTGGACCGCGTCGACCAGCTCGCAGGCCCGAGCGACCGGCGCCGACTGGCGCGACAACTGCACGCCAAGCTGTGCGACCGGAAGCTTCCGCGCGTATCCGGCGACGGTGCGTCTGTACCGGCCGGCAGTGCTCGGGCGCCATCTGGTGTTCACGCGGATGACGATCAAATACACCGGCGCCCGTCCACCCGATCGCCCGTACCGGAACGGATCCTGGACCGCGAGCCTGGGGTACTCGGCCCACGGCTCCCTGTACTTCTGGAACCCGTAACCCCTCTCGCCGCGTAGACTGCCGGTCGTCGGGCACATATCCCCGACCGGTGTCGAACAGCGAAGGCCGGTGTGAACCCGGCGCTGTCCCGCAACTGTGATGCCCCCGCCGTGGGGATGAGCCAGGTCGCCTGGGCGACACCGCGACGACAAGCCCTCGGAGGAAGGGCGGATCGTCCGGCGGTGCTGCCGGCGAGCCACCTCCCTTCGCACTCTCGCGGAGGTATTTCATGCAGAAGATCAGGCCCGCCCACCCCGGGCGACACCGCCTCAAGTGGGTCTCCGCCTGCGCCCTGTCGGCGCTCGCGATCGCAGGCGGTGCGTCCACCTCGGCCAGCGCCACACCACGATCGTTCAACGGCGTGCCGCTACCGCAGGCCGCCGAGCGGATCGTGTCATTGACCGACGCCGCGACCGAGGATCTGTTCGCGATCGGCGCCGGCAAGCAGGTGGTGGCGGCGGATGAGTTCTCCACCTATCCCAAGAACGCTCCGACCACCAAGCTGTCGGCGATCGACCCCAACGCCGAGGCGATCGCGACCTACCGGCCCGACCTGGTCGTGATCGCCGACAACGTCCGGAACATCGGCTCGCAGCTGGCGGCGCTGCACATCCCGGTGCTGTATCTGCCGGCGCCGGCCAACCTGAACGGCGCGTACGCACAGATGCGGCAACTGGGTGCGGTCACCGGTCGCAGCTCGCAGGCCGCCGCCCTCGTCAGCCACTTGCAGCACCGGGTCGCGGGCATCGTCAAGTCCGTGAGGCGGACGACGCCGCCGATCACCGTGTACCACGAGCTCGACCAGACCTACTACTCGGCGAGCTCGAGGACATTCGTCGGCCAGATCTACTCGCTGCTGGGTCTCAGGAACATCGCCGACAAGGCGCCGAAGGCGACCGCGTACCCGCAGCTGTCCGGCGAATACATCGTCTCCGCGGATCCCGACATGATCGTCCTCGCGGACACGGTCTGCTGCGGCCAGTCGGTGAAGACGGTCGCGAGGCGGCCCGGCTGGAACCAGATCGCCGCCGTCAAGGACCGCGATGTGCTGGCGGTGAACGACACGGTCGCCTCGGAGTGGGGGCCGCGGATCGTCGACTTCCTCGCCGAGGTCGCCCGCGAGATGCGGAGGGTCGAGGCGCAACGACGGTGACGCTCCAGGACGAGCACGCGGCGACCGCCGCCGAACTGGCCGCGACGGTTGCGCCGCCACCCGCGGTCCGAGCTCGCGGCTTGCCGGTGCTGTGGGCGGCCGGCGGGCTCGCGTTCGTGATCGTCGCGGCGCTCGTCGGGCTCGGCATCGGCCCCGACCCGATCAGCGTCTCCGCGATCGCGCAGGCGGCGCTGTCGCACGTGCCGCTGCTCGGCGTCCACTCGCCGCTGACCCCGATTCAGAGCGCGATCGTCTGGCAGATCCGGGCTCCGAGGATCGCGATGGGCTTGCTCGTCGGGGCGATGCTCGCGGTTGCCGGGTCGGCCTACCAGGGCACGTTCCGCAACCCGCTCGCCGATCCGTATCTGCTCGGGGTGTCCGCGGGCGCCGGCGTCGGGGCAACGATCGTGATCGCGTTCCTGCCGGCCGCCGTCGGCGGAGAGCTGTTGCCGCTGGTCGCGTTCGTCGGCGCGATCGCCGCGGTCGCGATCGCCTACGTGCTCGGCAGCTCGGTCGCTCGCCAGGGCGGGACCGCCGCGCTGATCCTCGCCGGGGTGACCGTCGCCGCCTTCATGACCGCCGTCCAGACCTTCCTGCAGCAACGACAGTCGCAGACCCTGCAGGAGGTCTTCGCGTGGATCCTCGGAGGGCTGGCGGGCTCGACCTGGCACCAGGTGCTGCTGGCCGCACCGTGGGTCGCCGGCTGCGCCGGCGTGCTGATCGCGCACCGTCGGATCCTGGACGTGCTCAGCGTCGGCGACGAGGAGGCCGCCAGCCTCGGCGTCAACGTGCGCCGGGCGCGGCTGCTGATCGTTGCGGCGGCGACGATCGGGACGGCCGCGGCGGTGGCGTTCAGCGGGCTGATCGGGTTCGTCGGGATCATCGTCCCGCACACGATCCGGCTGCTCGTCTCCTCCAGCTACCGGGCGATCGTGCCGCTGTCGCTGCTGGTCGGCGCCGGCTTCCTGGTGCTGGCCGACGTCCTGGCGCGGACCGTGCTGTCGCCGGCCGAGCTGCCGATCGGGGTGGTGACGGCGTTCTTCGGGGCGCCGTTCTTCGCGGTCGTGCTCAGACGCAGCCGCTGGGTGGGGCTGTGACGGTCACGGTCGCCGCCGGCGAGGTGTCGGTCAAGCTCGGCGGCACGCTCGCCGTCGACCGCGTTTCCTTCGCCGTCGAGCGCGGCGAGTGGGTGGCGCTGATCGGCCCCAACGGCGCCGGCAAGACCAGCCTGCTGCGAGCGCTCGCCGGGCTCGTCCCGGCGACCGGCAGCATCCGCCTGCAGGGCCGCGAGCGGGCGCTGGCGAGGCGACGCGAGGTCGCCAGGGCGATCGCGCTGGTGCCGCAGCTCCCGGAGACGCCGCCGGCGCTGACGGTCGCCGAATACGTGCTGCTCGGGCGGACGCCGCACATCGGCTACCTCGGATCGGAGCGCGACTCCGATCGGCTCGCCGCCGCGCAGGCGATCGACCGGCTCGCGCTCAACACGTTCATTCACCGGTCGCTCGGATCGCTCAGCGGCGGCGAGCGCCAGCGGGTCGTACTCGCCCGGGCGCTCGCGCAGGCTGCCCCGATCCTGCTGCTGGACGAGCCCACCAGCGCGCTCGACCTCGGTCGCCAGCAGGAGGCGCTCGAGCTGCTCGACGAGCTCCGGCGTCAAGATGGTCTGACCGTGATCAGCGCGATGCACGACCTCAGCCTCGCCGGGCAGTACGCCGACCGGCTGATCCTGCTCGACACTGGGCGGGTGGTCGC
>WQWK01000203.1 GCA_009785395.1 Conexibacteraceae bacterium | reverse complement strand
GCTCGCCCTGGAATCGCATCGCCGCGCGGTCGCCGCCCAGGACTCGGGCGTGTTCGCCGAGGAGATCGTTCCGGTACAGGTGACGACGCGCCGCGAGACGACGCTGATCGACACCGACGAGCACCCGCGGCGCGACTCCTCACTGGCTGCACTCGCCGCGCTCAAGCCGATCATGGCCAGGACCGATCCCGGCGCGACCGTCACCGCGGGCAACGCGAGCGGGCAGAACGACGCCGCCGCGCTGTGCCTCGTCACCACTGCGGAGCGGGCGCAGCAGCTCGGCCTGCGCCCCTACGCGCGGCTCATCTCCTGGGCTGTGGCCGGTGTCGCGCCGCGCACGATGGGGATCGGCCCGGTGCCGGCGACCGCCAGGGCGCTGGCGGCCGCCGGACTGACGCTCGACCAGATCGAGCTCGTCGAGCTCAACGAGGCGTTCGCGGCCCAGGTGCTCGCGGTCTACCGCGAGTGGGGCTTCGGCGAGGCCGAGCTCGCCCGCACCAATGTCCACGGCTCCGGCATCTCACTCGGCCACCCGGTGGGCGCAACCGGCGCCAGGATCCTGTGCACGCTTGCGCGCGAGATGCGCCGCCGGGATGCCCGCTACGGCCTCACGACGATGTGCATCGGCGGCGGCCAGGGGCTCGCTGCGATCTGGGAGCAGGTGCGCTGATCCCACAGCGCGCCGTGGCGCGCCACCGTGCCCCACGGCGCGGCACCCCGGGTCCGCCGCGCCCAGCTCTAGTGTGCGAGTCGTGAGTACCGCAGACGCACCGTTCGCCGTGCTCGACGGGGCCGACCTCGACCAGGTCGCGGCGCAGCTTCAGGCACAGCGGTTCTTCTGGCTCGACGTACACAACCCCAAGCCCGATCAGCTCAGCCGGCTCGGTGAACTCATGCACCTGCATCCACTGACCATCGCCGATGTCAGCACCTTCTCCGAGCGCCCCAAGCGCGAGAGCTTCGGGGACTACATCAGCCTCGTCGTCTACGGAGTCGACCAGGAGGTCGCGGAGGGCGAGCAGCTGCTGCGGGAGGTGCACCTGCTGATCTCGGGCGACTGGGTCGTGACATTTCACCCCACCCCGTTCAGCGTGCTCGACGACCTGCGCGGACGGGTGCGCGCAGGGCCGGCGCGCCGGCAACAGCAGCTCATCTTCGAGATCCTGGACACGGTCATGCAGAGCTACGTGCCCGTGCTCGACCGAGTCGACGACAGTATCGATGAGATCGAGCAGTCGGTGATCGAGGGCCCGAGCGAACATAGCCTGCAGCGGATCTTCTCGCTCAAACGGGATCTGATCTCGATGCGCCGGGTGGTGACACCGATGCGAGACTTCTTCGCCCGCGACGCTGAGGAGATCACGCATCTGCCGCGGATGGAGCATGAGGACACCCTCTATTTCCGGGACGTCTACGACACCCTGGTGCGCACCTCGGAACTGGTCGACTCCTACCGAGATCTGTTGAGCGGTGCCACTGACATGTACCTGTCAACCGTCGCCAACCGGCAGGGCGAGGTGTCCAAACAGCTGACGATCATCGCGACGATCTTCCTGCCGCTGACATTCCTGACCGGATTCTTTGGGCAGAACTTCGCGTTTCTCACCGGGCACATCCAGAACTCGACCTGGTCGTTCTTCGCGCTCGGCCTGGGACTGCTGGTTGTCTCGATCATCGGATTCGCGGTCTACTTCCGCCGTAAAGGCTGGCTGGGCTCGACCCAGTAGAGCTACAGCGCGCGCTTCAGCGGCCCCGCCAGATCGCCGCGGTCACCGACCGATACACCGCCGCTGAGGCCCAGCCAGGCGGCGCACAGCTCCAGCTCGGAGGCCAGCTCGCGCGCGGCGCGTGCGCGATCGACCCAATCCTCCGCAAAAGCCCCCTGCACGCGCAGCACGCCGGCCTGGCGATCGGACTTCAGATCGACGCGGGCGACGAGCCGCTCGTCGAGCAGGAACGGCAGCACGTAGTACCCGTAGACGCGCTGGGGCTCGGGCGTGTAGATCTCGATCCGGTAGTGAAAGCCGAACAGCCGCTCGGCCCGCGGCCGGAAGAACACCAGCGAGTCGAACGGCGAGAGCAGCGCCCGCGCGGGCAGCCCGCGCGGGCGCCGCGCCTCGTGCCAGACAAAGGCCGGAGCGCCCCAGCCCTCGACCTCGACCGCGACGAGCTCGCCCGAGGCGACCAGCTCGGCGACCCGGGGAGCGACATCGCCGCGACCCATGCGCCAGTAGTCGCCGAGGTCGGCGACCGTCGCGACGCCGAGCGCACCGGCCGCGATCCGCACCAGCTCGAGCTGGGCCTGCGCGCGGCTCAAGACCGGCGCGGCCAGCACCTCGGCGGGCAGGATCCGCTCGATCAGGTCGTAGTGACGCTCGAAGTTGATCCGCCGTGACGCCCCCACGGCCCCGGTGAAGAACAGCGCTTCCAGGGCGACCTTGCCGTCGTGCCAGTTCCACATCTCGCCTGCGGCCGGCTTGCCGCGGACGTGCCCGGTGTCACGCGCACGGATCGGGCCCTGGTCCCGGACCAGCTCCAGGGTCTCGGCGACCAGCTCCGGCCGCTCGCTGAGCACCCGCCGCATGCCTCCCCACATCCGCTCGCGCGACTCCATGCGCCAGCGAAACAGCGGATGCAGGCCGACCGGGATCAGCGACGCCTCGTGTGCCCAGTACTCGACCAGGCGGCGGTCGACGCGCCCGGTTCCGTGCGCCGCGATCCGGTCGAGCAGCGCCGTGTCATAGGGCCCGAGCCGCGAGAACAGCGGCATGTAGTGCGCGCGGCTGAAGACGTTGACCGAATCGAGCTGCAGCAGTCCGAGGCGCCGGACCGTCGCGGTGATCGCTGCCAGTCCGGGCTCCCGGCCAGCGGGCCGGGAGCCCGAGGCGAAACCCTGGGCGGCCAGCGCTATGCGCCGCGCGGCGGGCGCGCTCAGCTTCGGGACACGACTGCTCGAGGCCATCTGACCGATTGCACTCGATCGGCCGGACGCGAGCCCGCGCAGTACCCGTTCGGGTACCTCGGCCCGATATTGGGCAAACTCAATCGAAGTAGTTGAGTATTGTACGGCCAATGTCCAGCACCCGACTCCTCCACCTCAACGCCTTCCTCCACGACATCGGCCACCACGAGGCAGCCTGGCGGCTGCCCGAGTCAAACCCCTACGACACCGTCAACGTCGAGCACTACATCAAGCTGGCGCGCATCGCCGAAGCCGGCAGGTTCGATTCGATCTTCTTCGCCGACTCCCCCTCGCTGCAGAACGACCCGCGCTACCGCCCGATCGGACTCCTGGAGCCGACCACGCTGCTGGCGGCCCTGGCCGTCACCACCGAGCGGATCGGCCTGATCGCGACGGCGTCCAGCAGCTACGGCGAGCCCTTCGAGCTGGCGCGGAAGTTCTCCTCGATCGACCACATCTCGGGCGGCCGCGCGGGCTGGAACATCGTCACGACCGCCAGCCGCGACGCGGCACTCAACTACGGGCTCGACGACCGCGCGCTGCACGCCGACCGCTACGAGCGCGCCGAGGAGTTCGTGCAGGTCGCCAAGAAGCTGTGGGACAGCTGGGAGGACGATGCCCAGATCGGCGACAAGCAGGCGGGCATCTTCGCCGACGGCGAGAAGATCCACCGAATCGACCACACCGGCAAGTACTACCGGGTGGCCGGGCCGCTGAACGCGCCCCGCTCGCCGCAGGGCCACCCGCTGCTGGTGCAGGCCGGGCAGTCGGAGGCGGGCCGCGGCTTCGCCGCCCGTCACGCCGAGGCGGTGTTCACCACCCAGCGCTCGCTCGCGGACGCTCAGGCCTTCTACGCGGACATGAAGCGGCGCGCGGTTGCGGCCGGCCGCACGCCCGAGCAGATCGTGATCCTGCCGGGCATCGTGCCGATCCTCGGCTCGACGGAGGCCGAGGCGCGCGAGCGCCAGGCCGCCTTCGACGAGCAGATCATCCCCCGGTACGGGCTCTTCCAGATCTCGAAGTACTTCGACGTCGACCTCACCGGCGCCGACCTCGATTCGCCGCTGCCCGAGGTGCCGGAGGAGGACCAGATCGAGGGCTTCAAGAGCCGCTCGAGCCTCGTCGCGAACCTCGCCCGCGGTGAGAACCTGACGGTCCGGCAGCTGCTGGCGAAGCTCGGCTGGGGGCGTGGCCACCGCTCGGTGACCGGCACCCCGCAGCAGCTCGCCGACAACATCGAGTCGTGGTTCGCGCAGGGCGCGGCCGACGGCTTCAACATCATGGCGCCGGCCCTCCCCGCGGACCTGGAGGCATTCGCCGAGCACGTGATCCCGGAGCTCCAGCGGCGCGGCCTCTTCCGCCGCGAGTACGAGGGCGCCACACTGCGCGAGCACTACGGGGTGGCGCGCCCGCACAGCCAGTACGCGCGGGGCGAGCTTGCGGGAGTTGCCTGATGACTCGCCGGGGCCGGCCTTGCGGTTGCCGGCCCCGGCCCCAGCCTCGATCCCGGCCCCAGCCTCGATCCCGGCCCCAGCCTCGATCCCGGCCCCAGCCTCGATCCCTGCCCCAGCCGCCGCACCGGTCCCGGCCCCGGCTTCGGCGCAGGCGCTCGTGCTCGAGCGACATCCGGCCACGCGG
>WQWK01000202.1 GCA_009785395.1 Conexibacteraceae bacterium | reverse complement strand
GCCGGCATCCAGCAGCTCGCGCACGACGCCAACCTGCTCTTCTACATGAGCGACGAGGCCGCGGAGGGACGCCAGTCCTACCTCGAGAAACGGCCGGCCGACTTCTCCAGCTTCCCACGCCGCGCATGACCTCAGCGACCCGTCCGAGCCCGATGCGCATCTGGTTGATGGCTGCGCGGCCGAGAACACTTCCCGCCGGGATCGCGCCGGTGTTCGTCGGCACGGCCCTGGCCGGCTATCTGCACGTCTTCCATCCCCTCCGGTTCGTCGCGGCGCTGTTCGGTGCCGTCTTCATCCAGATCGGTGCCAACCTCTCGAACGACTACTCGGACGCCCACCGCGGCGCCGACACCGAGGACCGGCTCGGGCCCGTGCGTGTGACCGCCGGCGGCCTGGTGCCGCCGCGCCAGGTCCTGATCGCAACCTACGTGACCTTCGGGCTCGCGGTCCTGTGTGGCGTCTATCTGATCGCCGTCGCCGGCTGGCAGGTGCTCGCGATCGGCGTCGCCTCGATCCTCGCCGGCGTGCTCTACACGGGCGGTCCCCGCCCCTACGGCTACGAGGGCCTCGGCGAGGTCTTCGTTTTCCTGTTCTTCGGGGTCGCCGCGGTGGCCGGGTCCTACTTCGTGCAGGTGCGCGTGTTCAGCTGGGAGTCGTTGGTGCTGTCGGTGCCGGTCGGCCTGATCGCCTCCGCGATCCTGGTGGTCAACAACGTGCGCGACATCGACACCGACCGCCGCGCCAACAAGCGCACCCTCGCGGTCAGGCTCGGCCGCGCACGCACCCGCCAGATGTACGCGGCGATGATCTACCTCGCCTACCCGATCGCGCTCGTGACCTGGGTGTTCGGCCCGCTCAAGCCGTGGCTGCTGCTCTGCTGGCTGTCGCTGCCGCTGGCGGTGCCGATCGTGGGCGTGGTCGCGAGCCAGACGGACGGACCATCGCTGAACGGCGCCCTGGCCCGGACGGGCAAGCTCCAGCTCGTCTTCTGCGTGCTGCTGTCGATCGGCATCCTGCTGAGCCGATGAAGCTCGAGGCGACCGTCGAGCACGTTCGCCTGACCGATCCTCTGCGACCTACGGCGGGCTCGCCGCAGCTTCGCCCGCTCATCCACGTCACTCTCGAAGCGGCGGACGGAGTCGTCGGCCACGGCGAGGCCGCGCCGCTCGAGGCCTACGACGGCGTGAGCGTTCAGACCGCTCTGGAGGCGCTCGCGGCTCACACGTCCGTCCTGGCAACGGTCGAGTTGCCAGATACGGACGTGCGCGCGGCGTGCGCCAAGGCGGACCCACTCCCGCAGGCGTTGGCGGCGGTGGACCTCGCTCTGTGGGACGCCGCCGGCCGCCGCGCCGAAAAGCCCGCGGCCGAGCTATTGGGCCCAAGCGCTCCGGAGCCGATCGCCGTGAACGCGACGATCGGTGCTGTGGCTCCCGACGCCGCTGCTCTGGAGGCGGCGGAGGCGCGGAAGGCGGGCTTTGCGTGCATCAAGGTGAAGGTCGGAACGCCGGACGATCGGCAGCGCTTGGCAGCTGTACGCGAGGCTGTTGGGCCCGAGATGTTGATTCGCGTCGACGCCAATGGAGCTTGGAACCAGCTGTCAGCTCCCGAACGCATTCGAGCGCTGAGCCGATTCGACATCGAGCTCTTCGAAGAGCCCGTACACGGGCTCGACGCCATCCGGGCCGTCGCGCATGCAGTCCCGGAAGCGTCCCTCGCGCTCGACGAGAGCGCAGGGGACGCGATGGGACCGCACGCGCAACGGGTGTGCGATGCGGTCTGCCTGAAGATCGCAGCGTCCGGTGGCATCACCGGCCTGCTCCGCGATGCCGAGGCCGCCAGAGCCAAGGGTTACGAGGTGTACGTGGCGTCGACCCTGGACGGCCCGCTCGGGATCGCCGCAGCTCTGCACGCGGCGGCGGCTATCGGGCCGGACCGGCACTGCGGCCTGGCGACGCTGAGCCGCTTCGACCGGCCGACCCCGAGCGAGCTGACGGCGGCCGGCGGGCACATGCGGGTGCCCGCCGGGCAGGGACTAGGCGACGGACTGACCGCCTGGTACCGCGAGTAGCGCCTGGATGACGGCGTCAGGGCGCTCGAGATGGACCGCGTGCCCGGCCCCCGGGACGATCGTGACGGTCGCGTGCGGGATCTGGCGCGCCATCTCGTGCGCGAGCGCCGTGAACTTCGTGTCGCGCTCGCCGGCGATCAGGCTGACCGGCATCGCCAGTTCCGGCAGCCGCTCCCAGACCGACGGCAGCGCGCCCGTGCCGAGACCGCGCAGCGCCGCCGCGAGGCCTGTGGGGGTGCTCCGGAGTCGATCCTGGTGCGATACCGCAGCAATATCGCAGGCGATATCACGCAGAATCGGCGTTTCCGCCCACTGACGCGCAAACTCCTCGATCGGCAACGACTCGATCTGCTCGGCCAGGCGCTCGTCCGCCAGCCTGCGCGCATCACGCTCGGCGTCGTCGGCGAGCCCGGGGCTTGAGCCGATCAGGACCAGGCGGGCGACACGGCCGGGCATCTCGAGCGCCGCATGCAGCGCGATCCGGCCACCCTGCGAGTAGCCCGCGAGCGTGAACTCGCGCGGCTCGAGCCGCCCGATGTCGAGCAGCACCGTGTCGAGTGTGACCGGCACCGCAGCGCCGGCGGACGCATGCCCACGGATGTCCGGCGCGATCGTGCGGCACCGCTCACCGAGCCCAGAGATCACCGGCTGCCAGCTGGCGCCGCTGTTGGTGAAGCCGTGCAGCAGCACGACTGCGGGAGCGTCTTGCACAGTCGCATCATCCACCATGACGGCGATCCAGGTCAGAAAACCAAACGGCCCGCGAGGTAGCTGAGGGTCATGGTCGCGAGACCAACCACGACCGTGCGGACGATGGCGCGCCGCAGATCCATGTGGCCCGTGCGTGCCCCGATCGTCGTCATGACGATCAGGGAGATGAATGCCGCGGCGTAGATCAGCACGCTGTCCGTGCTGGTCCCCGGCGTCACGATGGTGATGATCAGCGGAATCGCTGCCCCGAGCAGGTACGCGAGCCCCGCTCCCACCCCCGCCCGCCAGGTCTCCGGGAGCGTCATGATGTCGAGGATGCCGTGCTCGACCTCGAGCTGGGCGTCGACCGGGTCGTGCGCCATCAGCTGCTCGGCGACCTCACGTGCAAGCTGTGGGGCGAGCCCCTTGCCCTCGTAGTAGGCGACCACCTCCGCGAGCTCGACGTCGGGCTGCAGCAGGTGCTCGCCCTCCTCCTCATGAGCCGCGGCGAGCTCTCCGTCCCGCTGCGCCGCCGCCTCGGCCCACTCTGTGCCGGCGACGCTGATCATCCCCACGACGCTCGCCGTGGTGGCCGCGATGATAAGCGTGTGGTCGGTGGCTCCGGCCCCCGCGAAACCTTCGAGAAGTCCGGCCGTCGCGATGATTCCGTCGTTGGCGGTCTGTGTCCAGGATCGCAACGACTCGCGGTCGGTGATGGCCCAGCGCAGCAAGCTGAAAGGACCGGGACGCACGCCGCAACGGTACCGTTCGCTCCCGCGTCAATGACCGACACCGCCACCGACAGTTACCTGGTGATCCGTGCCCTGCTGGATGAGCTCGTCCGCTGCGGCATGGAGCACGCCTGCACGGCTCCGGGCTCGCGCAACACGCCGATCGTGCTGTCGATGGCGCGCGCGCCTCGCCTGCGGGCGTGGTCGCACGTCGACGAGCGCGCGGCCGGCTTCTTCGCGCTCGGCGCCGCGAAGGCGAGCGGCAGGCCCGTCGCCGTCACCTGCACCTCCGGCACCGCCGCCGCGAACCTGCTGCCCGCTGTGATCGAGGCAAGGGAGGCCGGGGTGCCGCTGATCGTGCTGACGGCCGACAGGCCACCCGAGCTGCGTGACATCGGCGCCGGCCAGACGATCGACCAGCTCAAGCTCTACGGCAACGCCGTGAAGTGGTTCTTCGAGCTCGGCGTCCCGGAGGCGACCCCGGAGCGTATGCGCTGGGTGCGTTCGCTGGCGTGCCGCGCCTACTGGACGGCGGTCGGCGGCACCCCTGGGCCTGTGCATCTGAACATCCCGCTGCGCGAGCCGCTCGTGCTCTCCGAGCCGCTCCCGGACCCGGGTGATGAGCCCGGCGGGGGCGGGCGGCCGCATGGCATTCCGTGGGTCGAGTGGCAGCAGGCCGGGCCGGCGCGGGCCGACGCCCTCCCTCGGCGCCACGGCTTCCGGCGCACGGTCTTCGTGGCCGGCGACCTCGGTCCCGACCCGGCGCTCGGACCAAAGCTGGCAGAGTTCGCCGTGCAGGCGCGCGTTCCGCTCTTGGCCGATCCGCTGTCGGGCGCGCGCAGCGGACCGGCGGCGATCGCCCACTTCGACCTGATCCTGCGTGATCCCGGGATGGCGGCAGACCTGCATCCTGACGTGGTCTGCCGGATCGGCGACCTCCCCACCTCGAAGCCGCTGCGGACCTGGATCGCCGGATTGGACAGCGCCCACCACATTCTGTTCGCGCCGGACGAGCGCTGGATCGATCCAGCCTCGCGGGTGATGCAGCGGATCGTCGGTCCGCTCGACGGCCTGATCGAGCGGGTGGCTGACGACCAGGTCTCGTCCGATGACAGTGACTG
>WQWK01000201.1 GCA_009785395.1 Conexibacteraceae bacterium | reverse complement strand
GCCGCCCGACGATCCGCCGCCGCCGCCATTGTTACCACCATTCCCGCCTGATCCCGACGATGATGCAACCGTGGCTGTCCAGGACACGGAGCCAGTCGAGCAGCCGGCACCACCATTCTGCGTTGGCGGGATCGCCAGCTGAAATGTGCCCGAGACGGATTGCGACGCCCCGAACGCGCCCTGGATCGAAAACAGGGTGTCCTCGATCGAGCTTTGGAAGGTCTCGTTGCTGATCGGCGCTCCGGCCCACCCCGTCGGACCGAGCGACGAACTGTCCTGACACATCCGACCATTGCCGTCGGCCCCGTATATCCCGAGGACGCTGTAGGAGGTCACGGTCGTGCCGTCGCTCGACACGGTCAAAGTGACGATGGCGCCGTCGGAAGCCTTGCCTGTGTAAGTGGCCCCCGGCACAGCGCTCGCGAGCGCCCCGGTCGGCAACGCGGCCAGCCCTGCTACTGCCAGCGCGATCGGTATCACGCCGAGCCAGTGTCTGCCATTCATGCTGCCGGCTCCTTGGTGACGCTTTGCTGTAGATCTGAGCCATCGAGCGTGGTGCGCATGCGCCGCAGCGCACGCGAGAGGATCTGCTGGACGTTGGCCAGTGAGAGACCCGTCATGTCAGCGATCTCCCGGCCCGTCAGGTCGCCGCCGAAGCGCAGCGCGATCAGCTCCAGCTCGCGCGGGCTCAGCTGGCACAGAGCTCGCTCCAGATCCGGGTCCAGACCGATGCTGTGCGCGTCCGGCGCGTCCGGCAGGGCTTCCAGATCCAGCTCTCCCGCGACCGTCTGCACGCCCGCCGACGCGGCGCGCAGATGATCGATCAGCAGGTTGCGAGCGATCGCGATGAGCCAGGTCGTGACTCCCGCTCGCCGCTCGTCGTACTTGGACCAGGCCTTCAGCGCCCGCTCGAACGTCAGCTGCGTGAGATCCTCCGCGTCCTGGCGCGAGCGCAGGCGGTACGCGAAGAACCCGTACACCCGCCACACCTGCTCGTCGTAGATGGGAGCGAATTCTCGCTGTCTCATCGCCATGGTCCGGGAGCGTCACTCGCCGTCCCCAGGAGACATCTGGACAGGAGGCACATGGCCGGACAGCTCTTTGACAAGCGGCTCGCGCCAGGTGGTCACAGCCGCCATGTACACGTCGAGGCCCGGGCCGGTCAGCGTCTCCGACCGCAGCAGCGAGTTGGCGAGGTCCTGAAGGACCTCCGCGTTGAGCGCGAGGATCTGCTTGGCGGTGTCCTCGGCCTCGTGCACGATGCGGCGCGTCTCGGTGTCGACCAGCTCCAGCGCCGCCGCCGCGACGTTGCCCATGTTCGCCAGATCGCGGCCGATGAAGACCTGGCCCTCCTTCTCTCCGATCGTGACGGGGCCGACGGCCGGGCTCATGCCGTACATGGCGACCATCGAGTGCGCGATCTTGGTGGCCTGATCGAGGTCGTCCTCGACGCCCGTCGAGAGCATGGCGAACACGAACGCCTCCGCCGCTGCGCCGCCCATCGTCGCGACCAGCCGCTTGGTGAGGTCCAGCTGCGTCATCAGCAACTGGTCGCCCGATGCATACAGCGTCGTGCCGCCGCGGCCGCGGCCGCGGGCCACGACCGACAGCTTCTGGAGCGCCGTCGGCAGCTCGATCGCCTTCGCGACGATCGCATGGCCCGACTCGTGGACCGCGATCCGCCACAGCTCTTCCGGCGTCAGCAGATGGCTCTTGCGAGCCGGGCCCATCAGAACCCTGTCGATCGCCTCCTCCAGCTCCGGCTGCTCGATCATCGGCTTACCGGCGCGGACCGCGAGCAGCGACGCCTCGTTGATCACGTTCGCGAGGTCGGCCCCGGACATGCCGGGCGTCTGGTGGGCGATCGAGGACAGGTTCGCATTCGGCGACAGGGGGTTCTTGCTCGCATGCAGGGCGAGGATCTCGGTGCGACCATGGATGTCGGGGAGGTCGACGACGACCTGCCGGTCGAACCGGCCCGGCCGCAGCAGCGCGTTGTCGAGGATGTCCGGGCGGTTCGTCGCCGCCATCACCACGACGCCCGCCTCGGCGCCGAACCCGTCCATCTCGACCAGCATCTGGTTCAGCGTCTGCTCACGCTCGTCATGGCCCTGACCCATGCCGGCGCCGCGCTGTCTTCCGACGGCGTCGAGCTCGTCGATGAAGATGATCGCCGGCGCGGCGTTGCGGGCCTGGCGGAACAGGTCGCGCACGCGGGCGGCGCCGACACCGACCAGCGACTCGACGAACTCGGAGCCGGAGATCGAGAAGAAGTTGGCCTGTGCCTCACCGGCGACGGCGCGCGCCAGCAGCGTCTTGCCGGTCCCGGGTGGGCCGACGAGCAGAACCCCCTTGGGTGCACGGGCGCCGAGCTCTGCGTACTTGGCCGGGTTCTCGAGGTAATCGGTGAACTCGCGCAGCTCGACCAGCGCCTCCGGGGCGCCGGCGACATCCCTGAAGCCGAAGCGCCCGCTGCCGGCCTTCTGCCCCTTGCCGCTCCACTTGGAGAAGGCGGCGATCATCCCGCCCTGCTCGCGCATCAGCAGCGCGAACAGCGCGAACAGCGTCGCGAGGATCAGGATCGGCAGCAGGAACTGGACGACGACCCGCAGCGTCGGCTTGCCCGATTGTGGGTTGATCGAGGTCGGGACGTGATGACTCTGGAGCTGCGTGAGCAGCTCCTGCGTGTAGGGGTCGGCGTGCGGATAGGCCGTCCACAGCCTCTGCCCGGAGGGGGTCACCAGCTCCAGCCGCGCGTCCTGATCGAGCAGCGTCGCCTGCTGGACGGCGCCGGGGGTGTCGATGAACGCGAGCGCGTCCGAGAACTGGATCTCCTGACCCCGGGAGCTGGGCGCGAGGATCGACAGCCCGACGAAGAACAGGATCAGGAGCGTGGCGGCCGTCGTCGCGAGCCCGACGGCGAGCGTGTTGCGCGCCACGAACTCCAGTACCGAAGCGAACCTCTCACCGAGCCGGCTGCGAAGGCTCTTGCGCTTCATCGTGTTGGCGGCTGGCGGCATCGCGTCGGTGTCCGAATCCTTTAGAAGGCGTCACGACCACGCGACGCTGCAAATTGACAACGCGGAAGTGGAAACGATCGATCAGGAAGCCGGGCCGGGAGTGAACCTCGGGTTAACCAGATGTGACTTCCCTGAACACCGTTTTCACACTGTTTTCACACCACCACTGACCCCCAGGATGGACACATACCTTCACATTTCCGTCACGCCTGCCGGAGGTGCCATGGATAGCCTCGGGCGCGATCATGCTGGCCGAGGCTGACGACGCGACTGCCGCGCACACGCTGCCGCCGACACGTGCACTGATCGTGATGCCGCTCGCGACCCAGCGCGGAGGCGCCGAGGTCGCGCTCCTGCACCTGCTGGAGTACCGCGAGGAGGCACGCCTCGAGCCCACGGTCGCCTTCCTCGAGCCGGGCCCGATGGTCGATTGGTGCCGGGAGCACGGTGTGCCCGCGGTGGTCATCGACGCGGGCCGGCTGCGCCAGCTGCACAGGGTCGCGCGAACCGTGCGGGCACTGACCCGGATCGCAAAGGAGATGCGCGCACAGGTGGTTGTCAGCTGGATGGCCAAGCCGCACCTGTACGGGGCTCCCGCGGCGATGGCCGCCGGGATTCCGAGCATGTGGGTGCAGATGGGCTCTCCGGCAGGTTTCGCGGCCCTGGATCGCATCGCCACGCTGCTCCCGTCGCGAGACGTGATCGTGGTCTCGCGTTCGGTGCAGCGCGCTCAAGCGAGGCTTCTGCCGCGGCGGCCGACGACCGTTGTCCACCTCGCGGTCGACCTCATGCGTTTCGATCCGGTCCGCATCGGTGATGTCCGGGCTGCGCGACGAGACCTCGGGCTGCCGGAGGACGGCCTCATCGTCGGGTCGGTCGGCCGGCTCGACAGCTGGAAGGGCTTCGACGTCATGCTCGCCTCGGTTCCGGCTGTGCTCGAGCGGCATCCGGACGTGACGTTCGTGATCGTCGGGGGTCCACACGAGTTCAATCCCGGGCACGCGACCGAGCTCGCGGAGCAGGCCCGTCGCCTCGGCCTCGGCGACCGGGTCCGCCTGGTGGGCCCGCAGCGCAATCCCGAGACCTGGATGCAGGCGATGGACGTCTTCATCCACGCGGCGCAGAACGAGCCCTTCGGGCTGGTCGTGATCGAGGCGATGGCGCTCGGCAAGGCCGTGATCGCCAGCGCCGAGGGCGGCCCGACCGAGGTGATCACGCCCGGAGCCGACGGCCTGCTCTCCCCGTACGGCGACGCGCGCGCGCTCGCGCAGGCAACCGTCCGGCTGCTCGGCGATCCCGGGCTGCGGTCGGGCCTGGGCGCGGAAGCCCAGCGCCGCGCCCAGGACTTCAGCGTTCAGCACTATGCGGCGGCCGCTGGCGCTGCGATCGGCGCGGCGGCACTGCCGGCCGTCGCCGCGGCTGCGTAGCCGGCCGTCGCCGCGGCGGCGTAGCCGGCGGCCTCCCGGCGCCGGGCGGCGGGCAGTTCCACGAGCCAATACGAGATGACCCCCCCGGCCGCGAACAGGTAGGGGCCGAGCGGCACGCTGGGCGTGATCGCGCTCACGAAGAACTGGGCGAACATCGCCGCCAGCGGCGCGATCAGCGCCGCGAGCAGGATT
>WQWK01000200.1 GCA_009785395.1 Conexibacteraceae bacterium | reverse complement strand
GTCGTGTTGACCAGGCTTGACAGGCTTCCGCTCGCGGGCGGGGACGTGACGACGGCCTTGTCGCGTGCGCCGGCCGGCTGTTCTGAGGCCGGCAGCTGCTTGCCGCAGTCAGCCGGGCGCCCATTCGCGGCGGTGGTGCAGTTGACGTGCAGCAGCGGGTTCTCGCGCGTCAAGGGCGAGTTCGCGGGTGTCGGGGCCTGCGAACCCGGCACGGTCACGCCCTGCGCGACGGTTGAAGTATGCGGCGTGGACGATGTCCCCGCCAAAGCCGGCACGGCCCAGAACGCCGATGCTCCTCCTAAGAGCAACAGCGTCAGACCACAGACAAATCGCGTTAAACGCTTGCCTCTCATCTGATTTCTCTCCTCACGATGGGGTTTCGAACTTCCCCTGCACGCACAACCTTGCGAGGACGGCTGCCCTGCAGCCGCGCTCGATGGCCAGATGAGCGCGCTGAGGAGCGACGTCGGACCCACAAATTGACAACGTTGTCTGACAACGTTGTCATCTCGTGTTATATCTCACAACCCCCGGGGTGTCAATCGGAAGCTTCAATAGCCGGGAAGGAATTGACCGGTGAGGCGTCTTTCAAGGTAAGGCCGGCTCGGCAGATCCGCACAGCGTCTCCACCGGGATGGCCCACAAGCCGCCGGCCGACGCCGTGAGCGTGACGTCCGGCCACGAGAACGAATCCTGCGAAGGGGGAGGACCGGTCATGTCTGAGATCGCTCATCGGAGCCGTGGTGCGCATCTGCGCCTGATTCCGGGATCGCTGGTGCGGCGGGTGCTGGTCGTCGCGAACCAGACCGCCACCAGCGCCGCGCTGATCTCGGAGCTGGAGGCCTACCGGCTGCGCGGTTCCGTGGAGTTGCGCCTGGTCGTGCCCGCGCTCAACGGCCGTCTCGGCCATTGGCTGTCCGACACCGACGGTGCCGTCGCGGCTGCGCGCCGCCGAGCCGAGCAGGCTCGGGCGATCCTTGCGCTGCGCGGGATCGCCGTCGCCGCGGAGATCGGCGACAGTGTCCCGCTGCTCGCGATCGAAGATGCGCTGGCGCGCTTCGATGCCGATGAGATCCTGATCTCGACCCTGCCCCCGGGCCGGTCGCATTGGCTCGAGCAGGACGTAGTCGAACTCGCGCGCGAGCGCTTCGCCATCCCTGTCCGGCATGTGGTTGCCCACGAGGACCGGGTGCTGCTGCCAACCCATTCGGCCGCTCGCTACCACGGCGCACGCGAGCGCCACCACTCCGGGCACTAGCGTCCCGCTGCGAGCGCCTCGCGCACGCGTTTCACGGTCGCGCCCGGGCGCACGTCCGGACCGGGGGCGAGCTGAGCGACACGCAGTTCCTGAATCAGCCAGCGCACGTCACGCCGGCCGTCGGCCTCGGCCTCCAGTTCGTGAATCGTGGCCATGCGCTGACCGTCGGCGGCCGCATGCTGCGGCAGCCGCTCGAGCCGCTGCGCGGCGGCACGCAGGTAGCGCTCGACGTCATCCAGCCGCCCGCGGCCGACGGCGGCGAGCATCCCGGGGTAGACCAGGCCGCCGAGCTGGCGGGCGACGTCGACCCGCGCGGGGCCGAGCGCGGCGCTCGCCGGGAGCGCGGCGAGCCGCTCGCGCACGTCCTGGGCCGCCGCGAGGATCCGGCCCAGCGCGCGCAGCGCGTCGAGCGTCATCGGCCGCAGCTCTCCCCGGACGTGCTCGCTCAGGGCCGCGAACGCGGCGGAGTCCCACGCAGGCCCGCCGCCACTGGTGATCAACGCATCGAGCGCCGCGTTGGTGGCGTCCTCGACGACCGCCTCAAGCGTGCCGTGCGGGGCCGCGGTGAGCGCGAGTGTCAGTTGCGGCCCGAGCTGGTGGGTCACCCATTGGCGCGGCGACGGGACCGTGAGACGCAACAGACGGCGGGTCCCCCGCATCATCGTCACGGCCTGCTCGCCGGCGGTCTCGCAGACCTGCACGCCAACCGAGTCACCCTCGTCCACGAGCGCCGGAAAGCCACGCAGGCCGCCGGGCATCTCGACCGTCCGCGGCAGCGACTCGAGCTCAAACGCGCGCATGCCGTGGCGCGTGAGGGCGGGCATCGAGTGCTCGACGCGCGCCTTCAGCAGCGGCCGCAGCTGATCGCGCAGCGCATCAAGGGAGTGGCCCGACGCGAGCACGGCCGCGTCGTCATCCTCGATCGAGAACGTCATCCGCAGATGCGGCGGAAGCGGCTCCAGCGACCAGTCGCCGCCGGCTATCCGGACACCGCGCAGCCGCTCGGCGGCGGCGGCCAGCACCTCCAGCAGCGGCCCGGAGCGGGGTGTCACCTCAGCGAGCAGCGCAGACGCGGTGTCGGGGATCGGCACGAGCGGTGTGCGCAGCTGCTTTGGCAGGGAGCGCAGCAGTGTGATCACCAGCTCCTGTCGGAAGGCGGGCACGAGCCACTCGAAATTCACCTCTCGCACCGACCCCAGGGCGGCGAGCGGAATGTGAACAGTCACGCCGTCGTGAGCTGACCCCGGGTCGAAGTGGTAAGTCAACGGGAGCTCCAGTGCGCCCTGCTTCCAGACCGACGGCCGCGCCAGGCCGTCGGGCGCGAGGTCAGCTTCGAGCAGGATGTCCATCGGGTAGTCAAGCAGGCCCGGCTTGCGTTGCCGGGCCTGCTTCCACCAGCGGTCAAACTCCCGGCCGCCCACGACCTCGGCGGGTATGAGGGCGTCGAAGAAGGCGGCACGCGCGGCCTCGCCGGCGAGCAGGTCCCGGCGCCGTGCGCGGGCCTCCAACGCCAGCACCTCCTCGACACGGCGCTCGTTCCCGCGCATGAACGCGTGATGCTGATCCCAGTCGCCCTCGACGAGCGCCCTGCGGATGAACAGCTCGCGCGCGGCGGCCGGATCGATGCGCCCGTACTGGACCGTGCGCGACGCAACGATCGGGAGGCCGTACAGCGTGACCCGCTCCGGCGCGACGACGGCGGCGCGGCGTCGGTCCCAGCGTGGCTCCCCGTAGGAGCGCTTGAGCAGATGCTCGGCCAGCGGTTCGATCTGCTTGACCTCGACCGCCGCCGCCGTTCGGCCCCACAGCCGCGTCGTCTCGACGAGTTCGGCGACCATCACCCAGTCCGGGCCCTTGCGGGCGAGCGCTGAGCCGGGGAAGATCGCGAACCTCGCCCCGCGGGCGCCGGTGTACTCGCGGGTCTTCGTGTCCTTCATCCCGAGGTGAGAGAGGAGCCCGGCGAGGAGGGCGGTGTGGATTTCACGCGCCTCACCCGGAGTGTCGTTCAGTGTCAGATCGACCTCGCGCGCCGCATCCTCGAGCTGGGCGACGAGGTCCTGCCACTCGCGGATGCGCAGGTAGTGCAGGAACTCAGCCTTGCACCGCTTGCGCACCTGCGAGCGCGAGAGCTCGCCTTCCAGTTCCCGCAGGTGCCGCCACAGGTCCAGGTAGCTGAGGAAGTCAGATGTCCGATCCGTGAAGCGCGCGTGCAACTGGTCGGCCTGGGCGCGCTGCTGCGCCGGGCGCTCGCGTGGATCCTGGATCGAGAGCGCGGCGGCGATCACGATCACCTCACGCGCACAGCCGAGGCGGTCGGCCTCGAGCACCATCCGGCCGAGCCGCGGGTCGACCGGAAGCCGTGCGAGCTTGCGCCCGAGCGCGGTCAGCGGCTCGGCGGCCGCCGGGTCGAGCGCCCGCAGCTCATGCAGCAGCGTCACCCCGTCACGCACCTGGCGGCGGTCGGGCGGCTCGAGGAACGGGAAGGACTCGACGTCTCCGAGCCCGAACGCGGCCATCTGCAGGATCACGCTCGCGAGGTTCGTGCGCAGAACCTCAGGATCGGTGAACTCCGGGCGCGCGTCGTAGTCCTCCTCCGAGTACAGGCGCACGCAGATCCCGTCCGCGACGCGCCCGCAGCGGCCCTTGCGCTGGTCGGCCGAGGCCCGCGAGATGGGCTCGACCGGCAGCCGCTGAACCTTGAGCCGGGTGCTGTAGCGCGAGACACGGGCCAGGCCGGTGTCGACCACGAAGCGGATCCCCGGGACCGTCACGGACGTCTCAGCGACGTTCGTGGCGAGCACGACGCGGCGCGCCGCTTGTCTGCGCCCGCTGGCGAAGACCTTTTGCTGGTCGGCCGCCGCGAGCCGCGAGTACAGCGGCAGCACCTCGACGCGCGGGCCCAGGCGTCCGCCGAGCAGTTCCGCGGCGTCGCGGATCTCGCGCTCGCCGGAGAAGAACGCGAGCACGTCACCGTCGCGCTCGGCGAGCAGCTCCTCGACGGTGTCGGCGAATGCGTCGAGCAGCTCCTCGCCTTCCTGCGGTGGCCGGTAGCGGACCTCGACGGGATAGGTCCGGCCCGAGACCTCGACGATCGGCGCGCCGCCGAAGTGCGCGCTGAAGCGCTCGGGGTCGATGGTGGCGCTCGTGATGATGAGCTTGAGGTCAGGCCGGCGCGGGAGGATGCGGTGCAGGCAGCCGAGCAGGAAGTCAATGTTGAGCGAGCGCTCGTGCGCCTCGTCGACGATCACGGTGTCATAGCGGAGCAGCAGCGGATCACGGCGGATCTCGGCCAGCAGCAAACCGTCCGTGAGCAGGCGGACGAGGGTGTCCTGCGAGCCGCGGTCATCGAAGCGGACCGCATAGCCGACTGCGCCGCCGAGT
>WQWK01000199.1 GCA_009785395.1 Conexibacteraceae bacterium | reverse complement strand
TCGCTGTTCTTCGTGCCCCCGTCTGTGTGGATGACGCGCCAGGTCGGGAAGCGCCGGCGGCGGATCACCTCCGAGCAGCAGCGGCGGCTGGCCGACATGAGCGCCCTGGTCGCCGAGTCGCTATCGGTCTCCGGGATCATGCTCGGCAAGACGATGGGCCGTGGCGATGACCTCGCCGACCGCTTCGCGGGCGAGTCGCGGGAGATCGCCGACCTCGAGGTTCACTCGCGCATGGCGGGCCGCTGGATGATGGCGACGATCCAGTTCGTCTTCTCCGTGACCCCGGCGATCATCTACTGGTTCGCGGGACAGCAGTTCATCGGCGGGATCACGATCGGCACCGTGGTCGCGTTCACGACGCTGCAGACGCGGCTGCTGTTCCCGATCCAGTCGCTGCTGAGCGCCGGCACCGACGTCGAGGCCTCACTCGCCCTCTTCGACCGGATCTTCGAGTACATCGACCTGCCGATCGACATCGTCGAGGCCGAGCACCCGGTGGTGCTCGACCCGCAGGACGTGGTCGGCGAGGTTCGCTTCCAGGGGGTGTCGTTCCGCTACACGGATGCCACCGGCCCGCTGGCCGGTGGCGACCATCCCTGGACCGTCCACGACATCGATCTGGTCGTGCCCGCGGGGACGCGGACCGCGATCGTGGGGGAGACCGGCGCCGGCAAGACGACGCTCGGGTATCTCGTCGCGCGCCTGTACGAGCCGCAGACGGGGCGGATCACGATCGACGGCGTCGACATCCGCGACGCGTCGCTGGACTCGCTCGCCGCGACCGTGGGCGTCGTCTCGCAGGAGACCTACCTGTTCCACGCCTCCGTGCGCGAGAACCTGCGGTTCGCCTGCCCTGAGGCGAGCGACGAGGAGATCGAGGACGCGGCGCGGACGGCGCGGGTGCACGACCTGATCGCGTCGCTGCCGGACGGGTACGACACCGTCGTCGGCGAGCGCGGGTATCGCTTCAGCGGCGGCGAGAAGCAGCGCATGGCGATCGCGCGGACGGTGCTGCGCAACCCGCCGGTGCTGATCTTCGACGAGGCGACCTCGGCGCTGGACACCCAGACCGAGGCGGCGGTGCAGGCCGGGCTCGAGCGGCTGTCGGAGGGGCGCACGACGATCACGATCGCCCACCGTCTCTCGACCGTGCGCGACGCCGACCAGATCGTCGTCCTCGACGGGGGCGCGATCGTCGAGCGCGGCACGCACGAGGAACTGATCGAGCGCGGCGGCCTATATGCGAGCCTGGTCAGCCGCGACGTCGCCGGGGAGCCGCTGGGCGGCTGACACCAGCGCCGCGGGGCTAGGCGTTTGGCAGCGGCGCGCGGGTCGTGCTGCCCTCCACCCGCAGGTGCGGGAGGCGGCGCTCGAGCCAGGCCGGCATGTGCCAGTTGGCCCTGCCCAGCATCAGCATCAGCGCCGGCACGAGCACGGCGCGCACGATCATCGCGTCGAGCAGCACAGCGCTCGCCAGGCCGATCCCGAACATCTCGATGATGCGCTGGCCGCCGAGCACGAACGCGGCGAACACGAGCACCATGATCGCGGCGGCCGCGGTGATCGTCTTGCCGGTAGCGGCGAGCCCGTGTGTCACGGCGGCGCGGTTGTCCGAGCGGTGGTGCCACTCCTCGTAGATACGGCTCACGAGGAAAACCTCGTAGTCCATCGACAGACCGAACAGGATCGGGAACATCAGCACGGGCACGAACGCCTCGATCGGCCCCGGAGAGATCCCAAGCAGCCTGCCGAAGAAGCCGAACTGGAAGATCGCGGTGACGACGCCGAGCGAGGCGCCGGTCGACAGGAGGTTCATCAGCGCCGCCGCGAGCGGCACCACGAGCGAGCGGAACACGACCATCAGCAGCAGCGAGGAGACGAGCACGACGATCCCCACGAACAGCGGCAGCTTCGATGTCAGCACGCTTGCGAAGTCATTGAAGATCGCGGTCTGGCCGCCGACCAGCACCTCGATCCCGCTGTGCGCGGTGGCGCCCGGGATCACGGTGTCACGCAGCCGGTTCAGCAGCGCGGTCGTCGAGGCGGCCTGCGGCGAGCCGTCCGGGTACACCTGTGCGACCGCGGCGCCCGGGCGGCCGTGGGCACCCGGAAAGAACGCGGGCCCGGCGACGCTGCGCACGTCCGGGGTGCGGGCGACGGCATCCGTCACCGACGTGAACGCGGTGCGGTCGGCCGCCGAGTTGACGGTCGCGACGACCTGCAGCGGGCCGTTGTAGCCGGGCCCGAAACCCTTCGCGAGCAGCTCGTAGGCCTGGTGGGTGGTGGTCGAGGCGGGGTCGGAGCTCGCGTCGGCGGAGCCGAGCCGCATCGACACGAACGGGAGGGCGAGCACCAGCATCACGAGCATCGCGGCGGCGGCCGGGATCGCGGGGCGGCGGGCGAGCCACTCGGTCCAGCGGCGCCAGCTCGGCGACTCATCGCTGCAGGTGAAATCCCCGGCGACGATCGCACGCCGGTCTGCGCGCCGCAGCACGCGCCCGCCGAACAGGGCGAGCAGCGCGGGCGTCAGCGTCAGCGCCGCGGCGACCGTGAACGCGACCGTGATCGCCGCCGCGAGCGCGACGCCATAGAGGAAGGAGACCCCGAGCAGGAACATGCCGAGCATCGCCACGCACACGATCGCGCCGGCGAACATCACGGCGCGGCCCGACGTGTCGAGCGCCTGCACCACCGCCTCCTCGCGGTCGAGTCCGCGCAGCATCCCCTGCCGGTAGCGGGTGACGATGAACAGCGCGTAGTCGACGCCGACGCCCAGCCCGATCAGCATCGCGAGCTCGCTGGAGAACGTGGCCATCTGGATCAGGTGGGAGAGCAGCCCGACGATCGCGATCCCGGTGCCTAGCGCGAATCCGGCCGTCAGCAGCGGCAGCAGCATCGCGGGCAGCGTGCCGAACACGAGCAGCAGCACGATCCCGGCGGCGGCGAAGCCGATCGGCAGCGCCGTCGAGGGGCTCGACGGGTTGCCGTCCTCGGCGAACTGTCCGTCGCCGGCGAAGGTGACGCCGGCGCCCGAGGCGGCCTGGAGCATCCGGTCGTAGCCGGACTCCTCCTGCCCGGGCAGGTTGGCGGCGGACTCGTCGAAGGTGACCGTCGCGAACGCGACCTGGCCCGACGGGGCGATCTGGGCGGGGCCGTGAGGGCCGTAGGGCGAGGCGACCTCGGTCACGTGCGGCATCCGCGCGACCTTCGCGAGCAGCGCCTCCATGCGAGCCCTCACGGCCGGGTCGGTCACGTGGCCGTGGTCGGTCGCGACGACCAGTCGGTCGACGTCGCCCGAGACCTTCGGGGCCGCGTGCTCGAGCAGGCTCATCGCCTGGTAGCTCTGAGTCTGGGGCAGGCTGAAGTTGTCCTGGTAGTTGCTGCCGACGCCACGCACGGCGATGTTCGCGCCGACGATCGCGACCACCCAGAGGGCGACGACGAGCAGGCGGTGCTTGTAGCACCAGCGTGCAGCTGCTCGCATCAATAGTCAGTTTCGGCATCCAGATAAGAGGTCTTGAATAGATCCGGGCCCGGCGTACCCGAACACCGCGATCCCTAACCTTTGGTCAATGAGCTCTCCAATTTCCGCCACGCTTTACAGCGACCCCGCCTGCCCGTTCGGCTACTCGGAGAATCCCGCACTGCGCGTGATCGATTGGCGCTACGGCAGCCAGATCGATTGGCGCCTCGTGCTCGTCGGCCTGAGCGAGGACGTGTCGCGATACGAGTCGGGCGGCTTCACGCCGCTGCGCCAGGCCCAGGGCTGGGTCATGTTCCGTGACCGCTGGGGCATGCCGTTCGCGCTCACGCCGAAGTCACGCCTGTCCGCGTCCTCGCGCGCCTGTCGCGCGGTGATCGCGGCCCGGCGCGAGTGGCCCGGCAGCGAATGGGCGGTGTTCCGCATCCTGCAGTCGGCGAACTTCAACACGCCGCTGCTGTTCGACGACGATGACCATCTGCGCGAGGTGCTGAGCGTCGTCGAGGGTGTCGACGCCGAGCGCATCGTGAGCCTGATCGACACGCCCGAGGTGATCGCCGAGTACGAGCGCGACAAGGCCGAGACCCGCACCGCCGCCGGCTCGCCGACGGAGCTGCAGGGCAAGGCCGGCAACAGTGACGGCGCGGTCCGCTACACGGCGCCGTCGGTGATCTTCACCCGCAACGCGGACGGCCTCAAGCTCGAGGCCGGCGGCATGCAGGCCGTCGAGGCCTATGACGTGCTCGTCGCCAACCTCGACCCGACGCTCGAGCGCAAGCAGCCGCCGGAGGATCCGGGCGAGCTGCTCGAGCACTTCCCGCTCGGCCTCACCACGGCCGAGGTCGCCGCCGTGCTCGCCCCGAACAACGCCCTGCCGGACCGTGCGGCCGCCGAGCGCGCGCTGCTCGAGCTGGTGGCCGAGGGCCGCGCCGAGCGCCAGCTGCTCGGCGGCGACGCGCTGTGGACGCTGCCGGGCGGCCAGCGCGCGCCACGGCTCGAGGCCGAAGCGGCAGCTGCGGCCTGAGGGCGCTTCAGCGGTGGTACTGGCCAAGCGGGGCCAGTACCACCGGGCTAACGCTCCAGAACGACGGGCAGGCGCTCGAGACCGTAGATCCCCGACGGGTTGCCGAACTCCGGCTCGCCGTCGGGCCTGATCGCCTT
>WQWK01000198.1 GCA_009785395.1 Conexibacteraceae bacterium | reverse complement strand
GCTCCTCACGGGCTGCGTCCGGATCCTCGGATGCCGCCAGCTCCCGCCGGTGGATGATGCCGACCGCGGGCTTGGCGCCCATCACGCCGATCTCAGCCTCCGGCCACGCGAACACGTAGTCGGCGCCGAGATCCTTGGAGTTCATCGTGATGAAGGCGCCGCCGAAGGCCTTGCGCAGGATCACGGTCACACGCGGGACGGTCGCCTTCGCGAAGGCGGTCACGAAGCCCGCGCCGAGCCGGATCACGCCGGCCGACTCCTGCTTGGTGCCGGGCATGAACCCGGGCGTGTCGACCAGCACCAGCATCGGCACGCCGAAGGCGTCGCACTGGTTGACGAAGCGCGCGCCCTTCTCGCTGCTGGTCGCGTCGAGCACGCCGCCGAGGTAGCGCGGCTGATTGGCGATCACGCCGACGGGGCGGCCCTCGATGCGGATGAAGGCGGTCACGAGGTTGCGAGCCCAGCCGGGGGCGACCTCGAGCAGCTCGCCGCCGTCAGCGATCCCCGAGATCACCGAGCGCACGTCGTACACCTGGCGCGCCTCGTGCGGGACGTGGACCGACGGGTCGGCGGCCCCGGCCGGGCGTGGATCGGTTTGGGGGAGCGGCAGGTCGCGGTGGCTGGGCAGATAGCCGAGCAGGTCGCGTGCGAGCAGCGCCGCGTCGTAGTCGGTCCCGGCGACGAAGTGGGTCACGCCATTGCGCTCGTGGACCTTGTGGCCACCGAGCTGCGCCGCCGTCACGTCCTCGCCGAGCGCGTCCTTGACGACGCCGGGGCCGGTCAGGAACATGCTCGAATCCTTGGTCATCACGACCCAGTCGGTCAGCGCCGGCGAGTACGCGCCGCCGCCGGCCGAGAGGCCGCTGATCACCGAGATCTGCGGGACCCTGCCGGACAGCGCGACGGTCTGGCGGAAGATGCGGCCGTAGCCACCGAGGGCGCGGACGCCCTCCTGCATGCGCGCGCCGCCGGACCCGACGAAGCCGACGACGGGGGCGCGGGCGCGGTCGGCCAGCTCGAGCACGCGCACGATCGTGTTCGCGTGCGCCTCACCGAGCGAGCCGCCCACATAGGAGTTGTCCTGGGCGTAACAGAAGACGGGACGCCCGTCCACGAGGCCGGCCCCGCCGACGACGCCGTCACCGGCGCGGGCCTTGAGGCCCATCGAGCCGGAGATCACCTCGGAGCGGATCACGTCCAGCGATCCCGAGTCGCAGAGCGCCTCGAGCCGCTCGACCGGCGTCAGTGTCTCGCGGTCGTCCCTTGAGAGTCGGTCAGTATTTGAAAGCACTGTGCTCATGCTGTCACGCCCCATTCCAAAACGGTCGCGCCCCACGTGAATCCGGCTCCGAAGGCGCCCATCAAAACTCTGTCTCCGTCATGCAACCTCCCGGTTGCGAAGCTCTGCTCGAGCGCGAGCGGCAGGGTCGCCGCCGACGTGTTCCCGAGCTCCTCGATGCAGTCGACGACGCGGTCGCTGCGCAGCCCCAGTCTTTCGCCGACCGCCGCCAAAATCCTCGAATTCGCCTGGTGGTAGACGAACAGGTCGATCTCGTCCAGCTCGACCCCGGCCGCGGCGGCGGCCTGCTCGGTCGCCTCCGACATCCGCGCGACCGCGATCTTGAAGGTCTCATGGCCGGCCATGTGGATCGTCTGCTTCTCGCGCCCGACGTAGATCACGCCGTCCGTGTCGCCCTCGCTGCCGAGCACGATCGGGCCGATCCGGCTCTCGCCCGCGTCGGTGAGCACGGCGGCACCGGCGCCGTCCGCGAACACGACGGCCGTGCTGCGATCCATGGGATCGACGACACGCGACATGAAATCGGCGCCGACCACCACCACACATGCGGCACGTCCGGCCTCGATGATCGCCGCCCCGCTCTGGAGGCCGGAGAGGAAGCCGGTGCAGGCGGCGCCGACGTCGTAGGCGCCGGCGCGCGTCGCGCCCAGCGCCTGGGCGACCAGCGGGGCCGCGTGCGGCATCACCTCGTCCGCGGTGCTGGTCGCGACCAACACCAGATCCACGTCGGCGGCGTCGATGCCGGCCCGCTCCAGCGCGATCGCGGCGGCGGCTGTCGCGTGCGCGTCCAGGCGCTCATGGGGCGCGGCTATGTGGCGGGCACGGATGCCGGTGCGTCGCGCGATCCAACCGGGCGCAAGCCCCAGCCGCGCCTCGATCTCGGCGGAGTCGACGACCCCTGCGGGGAGGCTCGCCCCCACCGAGGCGACTGCCGCGCCGCCCGTGCCACGCGGAACCCGTATGCGGGCAGGGATTGTCGTCGGGCGGATCGTCGCGCTCACTGGACCGGGAGTCTTCGTGGTTCCGGTCACGGCTTCCAGCGCTCCCGCTCATGAACCACCCGGGCGGGGGGTAGCGCATTCCGTGACGAAACCGGCGCTGCGACGTAGGCTCGATATATGCAAGTGAGACGCACCCTTTCAATACTCGCCCTGGCCCTTTTGGTAACAGCAGGCTCAGCGGCCGCCGCCGCGGTTGCGCCTGCGGCGGCGGCCCGAACGCGCGCGGCGGTTCAGTCGGGCCGCGTGCCGCGCGGCGTCAAGCGCGTCACAGTCACCGTCACCTACCCGGAGCTCGGCAAGGCGATGAGGGCCCCGCTGGTGCGCGTGCTCAGGAGCCCGAGCGAGGTGCGCGCGCTGGTCACCGCGGTCGACCGGCTGAAGCCGCTGAACCGCCACGGGATCATGTGCCCGGTGCTCCTGGTCGACCGGCCCGTGCTGAGGCTCGTCTTCAGTTCCGGATCCGGAGCGACCCTGGCGCAGGTGCGCGTGTCTGTCTCGATCGGCACCGGCGGCGACTCGGGCGCCAACATCTGCTTCCCGGTCATGTTCCAGACAGGGGCGGGCGCGCAGCGCTCGCTCGTCGGCAAAGCGCTGGTGCCGCTCGCCGGGCGGCTGATCGGTGCCGTCATCAGCTGAGCGGCTTGGGCTGAGCCAGACATCCCGCTCCCATCGGGCCCGTGACCACCCTACACGCTGCCCTACAATGGAGCCCGTGCGTAAGACGAGCGTGTACCTGGACGATGCACAGGCTGACCGCCTCGCTCAGCTGGCGGCACAGGAGGGACGCCCCCAAGCCGAGATCCTGCGGGACGCGATCAGGGCCTACGAATCCCCTCGCGCAGCTGACCGCGAGTTCGCGCTGAGCGCTGGGTTCCGGCGGATCGACTCGGATCGCCGGCCGATCTCACAGATCCCAGAGTCGGAACTGCTTGAAGGCTTCGGCGCGTGACGCTGGTCATTGACGCCGCCCCGCTCGTCGCGCTGGCCGACACGAGCGAACCATTGCGCGGCGATATTCTGACCGCCCTCCGATCCGAGCCGGGCGATCTGATCATCCCGGCCCCGGTCACCGCCGAGGTCGACTACCTGCTGGGCCAGCGGTTTGGGAGCGACGCGCGCCGAGCCTTCCTCGCTGACCTGGCGTCGGGCAGGTTCACCGTCGCCTCCCTGGACCGTGGTGACCACGGCGCGGCGCTGGACCTTGAGTCGAGGTACGCCGATCTCGACCTGGGGCTGGCGGACTCCTCACTCGTCATTCTCGCCAGGCGCCACCAAACCACGCGGGTTCTCACCTTCGATCAACGGCACTTCCGCGCAATCGAGCCGTTGCAGGGCGGAGCCTTCACGCTGCTACCCGCGGACAGTTAGCCCCCGGCGGTCAGGCGGGCCGCCGGGCGGCTGTCCCTACCATCAGCCTGTGCGCTTCTCCGTGCTCGACCAGTCACCGATCCCCGAGGGGCTGACCGGCGTCGACGCGCTGCGCAACACGCTCGAGCTCGCCCGCCTGGCCGAGCGGCTGGGCTATCACCGCTACTGGGTCGCCGAGCACCACGGTGGCCCGATGCTCGCCGGCGCCGCACCGGAGGTCCTGATCGGTCCGATCGCCTCCGCGACGAGCGCGATCCGGGTCGGCAGCGGCGGTGTGATGCTGCCCCACTACAGCCCTTTCAAGGTCGCCGAGGCGTTCAGCCTCCTCGCGGGCCTGTTCCCGGGACGGATCGACCTCGCCGTCGGCCGCGCCGCCGGCACCGACCCGCTGACCACGTTCGCGCTGCAGCGCGACCGCCGCCAGGCCTCGCCCGACGACTTCCCCTCGCAGCTGGCCGAGCTGCTCGCCTACCTCGAGGACGACATGCCCGCGGACCACCCGTTCGCGCGGCTCGCGACGACGCTGCCGGGCCGACCCGAGGTTCCCGAGCGCTGGCTGCTCGGCTCCTCCGCCCAATCGGCGATCTGGGCGGCTGAGATCGGCCTCGCGTACGCGTTCGCCGATTTCATCTACCCGGACGGGGCGGCGCTCGCGGCCGACTATCGCGCACGTCACGCCGCCGAGCACAGGGATCGCGCCTCGCGCACCGCGGTGGCGGTCTGGGCGATCTGCGCCGACACCGACGAGCAAGCGCAGTACCTCGCGAGCTCGAGCCGGATGTCGATGCGGCTGCTGCGCCAGGGCCAGCTGATTCCGGTGCCGCCCCCGGAGAAGGCTTTGGAATACCTGCGCGCGATCGGCCAGCCGACCGAGAGCGGCTTCACCGAGGGCCGCCGCGGAATCATCGGCTCACCCTCGACCGTGAGCGCCAAGCTGCTCGAGGTGGCCGATGCCTACGGCGCCGAGGAGGTGATCGTG
>WQWK01000197.1 GCA_009785395.1 Conexibacteraceae bacterium | reverse complement strand
TGGTCGAGCACAACATGGAGTTCGTGATGGGCCTGTGCTCGCGGATCACGGTTCTCAGCCAGGGCTCGCAGCTGACCTCCGGGAGGCCCGACGAGGTGCGCAACAACCCGGCCGTGCTCGAGGCCTACCTCGGCGCCGACGATGACCAGCAGGCGGACATGCAGAGCTACCTGCAGGACGGCGACGCTCCGGCCGGGCGGGTGCCATCGAGCGTGGGGGGCCCGGCTGGGCCGGGGGCGTCCAGCATCGGTCCCGTGTCGGTCAGCGAGCGTACGCCGCCGGTGCCCGAGGCACCGCAGACGGAGGCGCTGCTGACGCTCACCGGCGTCTGCGCCGGCTATGGCGGTTCGGACATCCTCAAGCAGGTGACCCTGGAGGTTCCGCGCGGCGGCATCACATGCGTGGTCGGACCCAACGGCGCCGGCAAGTCCACGGTGATGAAGACGATCAGCGGCCTGCTGCGTCCGCGTCAGGGTGAGATTCGCCACCGTGGCGAGGCGATCGGCGGAATGACCCCCCAGCAGGTGCTGGCGCGGGGTATCGCCCAGATCCCCCAGGCCCACAGCCTGTTCCCGGACATGACCGTCCAGGAGAACGTCGAGATGGGAGCGTTCACGGTCTCGGACCAGGCGCTCGTGCGCAAGCGTCTGGCGGCCGTGCAGGAGCTCTACCCGATCGTCAGCGACCGCGCCCATGAGAAGGCGGGCAGCCTGTCCGGCGGTCAGCAGCGGCTGGTCGAGTTCGCACGCTGCCTGATGCTGGACCCCGAGCTGATCATGCTCGACGAGCCGTCGATGGGCCTCGATCCGCAGACGCGCTCGATGGTGTTCGGGATGGTGGCCCAGATGAACGAGCAGGGCAAGACGATCCTGCTCGTCGAGCAGAATGCGCGCGCGGGGCTCAAGCTGAGCACCCACGGGGTCGTGCTCGAGAACGGCTCGGTCAGGCTGACCGGAACCGGGCGCGAGGTGCTCACGCATCCGGAGATCGGAGCGCTCTACCTCGGTGGGGCGGTCGAGCCGGTGGGCACGGGGTCCTGAGGGCGGCCACGAGACCAACGGCCACGAGACCAACGGCCACGGGACCAATGGCCATGGGACCAGAACTTCCCACGGGAGGACGGCAGCGCCCGGCTGGCAGGCACGCAGCCAGCCGGGTGTCCGCCGGATAATGACGCGCATGCGCGCCACGGCGACGATCCGTGATGTGGCCCGCGTGGCCGAGGTCCACCCCGGCACGGTGTCACGGGCGCTCAACCCCGAGACGCGGGCGCTGGTGAACGACGAGACCGCGGCACGCGTGCTCGCGGCCGCCGACGAGCTGGGCTACCGCCCGAATCCGATCGCCCGCGGCCTCAAGACGCAGCGCTCCTACACCGTCGGGGTGCTGATTCCGGATCTGCTGAACCCGCTGTTCCCGCCGATCGTGCGCGGGGTCGACGACCGCCTGGCGAAGGACGGGTACACGCCTTTGCTGGTGAACACCGACCGCGATCTGGAGCGGGAGCAGGCGAGCGTCGAGACGATGCTCGCCCGCCAGGTCGACGGCTTCATCGCTGCGACCGCCCGGCTCGACATGGAGCCGCTGGTTGCGGCCTCGGCCGAGGGCGTCCCGGTGGTGCTCGTCAACCGCAGCGTCGAGGACGGCTCGCTCGCGTCGGTCACCGTCGATGACCGTACGGGCATCCGGCTGGCGGTCGAGCACGTGATCGCGCTCGGGCACGAGCGCGTCGCGCACGTGGCCGGTCCGCAGAACGTCTCGACGGGGCGCCTGCGGCTCATGGGCTTCCGCGCCGCAATGGAGGCGCATGCTCTCGGGGCTCCCGCAGAGCGCGTCGCCATCGGGGAGAGCTTCGGCGTGGAGGCTGGGGCAGAGGCCTGCGCGGAGGTGCTCGCTGCCGATGCGGGCGTCACGGCGATCATCGCCGCCAACGACCTGCTCGCGCTCGGCTGCTACGCCGCGCTGACGGAGCTGGGGCTCCGCTGCCCGGAGGACGTCTCGATCGTCGGCTTCAACGACATGCTGTTCGTCGACAAGCTGCAGCCGCCGCTCACGACTGTGCGCGTGCCGCAGCGCGAGCTCGGCTTCGTCGCCGCCGACCTGCTGCTCGAGCAGATCGGCGGTGTGGCGACGGGGCCGCGGGAGGTCGTGCTGGATCCGTCTCTGGTCATTCGCGACTCGACCGCGCCCGCGCGCGCGTGAGAGCTTGACCGGCGCGGATGCCTTGGATATGGTGACTGCAAACGTTTGCAATGGCCAGACTTTGAGCAACAACTGAGCCGGACTTTGAGCAACAACTGAGATTGAGGATGGTGGGGAGATGACGAGCATCGGCTGGATCGGAACGGGACGTATGGGCCACGCGCTCGTCTCGCGGCTGTTGCAGGCTGGGCACGAGGTGTCGGTCTACAACCGCACGAAGGAGAAGGCGCTGGACCTGGTCGATCTCGGCGCCACGGTCGTCGACACGATCGCCGAGCTCGCCGACCGGGACATCGTGTTCACGATCGTCGCGGGCTCCAAGGACGTCGAGGAAGTTGTCGAGCAGCTGCTTTCGCGTCCAGATGTACAGCCGGGCCTGATCGTCGACTCGACCACGATCTCACCCGCCGCGGCCGAGGACATCCGTGCCCGCGCGGCCGATCGCGGCACCGCGATGCTCGCCGCGCCGGTCAGCGGCAACCCCAAGGTGGCCGCCTCCGGGCGCCTGACGATTGTCGCGTCCGGCCCTGGTCATGCGTGGGAGCAGGCGCGCCCGTACCTCGAGCTGCTCTGCTCCAAGGTCACCTATGTGGGTGAGGGCGAGCGCGCACGCCTGGTCAAGGTCTGCCACAACCTGATGCTCGGCGTCGTCGCCGAGTGCATGGCGGAGATCACGGTGCTGGCAGAGCAGGGCGGCGTCCGTCGCGCCGACCTCTGGTCGTTCCTCAACGACAGCGTCATGGGCTCGGTCTTCACCCGCTACAAGACACCGGCCCTCGTCAACCTCGACTTCAAACCCACGTTCACGCCAGCGCTGCTGCTGAAGGACTTCCATCTCGGATTCGAGGCCGCACGCGCCACGGATGTGTCGATGCCGGTTGTCGCGGCCGCCGAGCAGCAGACCCAGCTGCTCCAGGGCATGAAGGGCAACGAGGTCGACTTCGCGGCCCTGATCGAGCTGATCGCCGAGGGCGCAGCCCTGCAACTGGCTCCGGAGAACGTCGACGTCGACGACGGCCTGAGCCCGCTGGAGCAGGTCGCCGGCTGAGGCGACGCCGGAGGCGATCCGACGCCGGAGGCGATGCCGGAGGGGGCGAGCCCGCAAGCCGCCCCCTCCGCAGCAGAGTTACAGGGTGAACTTCTTCGTCACCGTGGTCCCGGTGGCCGTGCCGCTGGGCCGGAACGATTGCGTGGAAGTGATCCGGATGCTTGATGACTTTGACCTCAGCAGCGCCTTTCCGGCTTTGGTCAGGCGGATCGTCAAGGTGAGCTTGCCTGCACCATGGGCGCTGGCGGTCGCGTTGGCGACGTTCACCGCTGCATGCTTCACGTGGCTGCCCTTCTTGGAGGTGACAGTAGTCTGCCACTTGACGCTCAGCGAGCCACTGCCGGGGGAACGGAAGCTCGTGCGGTACGCACCGGTCTTGATCAGGGCGCTGATCGCCTTCTTGCCGGACGGATGGCCGATCCCGTTCAGCGCAGCCTCGACCTGGGCCGGCGTCGGGCGGCCACTCTTCGGCTTCGTCGCCGCCGGCGCGGCCGTGACCGGCCCGAGCGAGTTCGAGTCCGCAGTGGCGTGGCCCAGGGCGTTGGTCGCCGTGACCTGCAACTCGATCGTGTCACCCAGCTGAGCCGAGGTCGGCGTGAAGGCCGAGCCTGCGGCGCCGATGATCGGCGAGCAGTTGCCGGCCGAGCACGCGAGCCACTCGTACGCGTAGCCGGGCGCCGGGTACGCACTCCAGCCGCCGGGGCTACTTGCCTGCAGCGTCTGGCCGACCTGCGCGGCCCCGGTGATGGCCGGAGCCGCGGTCGACGTGGGCGCGCCCGCGATCGTCTCCGTGATCGCCGTCGAGCCGTAGTTGATGTAGGCCTGCGGGGCGTTCCCGCCTCCGGTGCAGCCCTGTACGAGCGGGGTGGGGGTCGCGCTTGTCTGGCCCTCGTCGACCACGCCGCTGAAACTGTTCCCGTTCCAGTAGTGCATGGCGCCGCTGATCGCGCCGCCGCTGGTTGTCAGGAGCGTGTAGGTATTGCCTGGGGTCAGGGCGACGCAGGCCTGGCTGGTCTGATCAAGGTATCCCTGGTTCATAACCAGCTGCGCGCCGTTCAGGCTGACGTTGCCGTTGACCGTCATCTCCGACGCATCGGCTCCGGCGGTCGTGTCGTTGCCGTCGACCGAGAAACCGAAGATGGACAGCGGCCCGAGCTCGACGCTGCCGTTGACGGCCAGGGTCGCCTCGGGTGCTGTGCCCGAGCCAACCACGAGCTCGTTGCCGGTCGTCGTTGCCGCCGACGCGTCGATCGGACCGGATGTGACGCCGGGTGAGGCGATATTCACCGTCGGCCCGTCGCCGATCGTGGTCTGCGCGGCCGGGAGCGCGCCATCGGCGTTGGTGTTGGCGTCCGGCGTCACGAGCAGCGTGCCGGTGCCGTTGACGGCGAGCGCGCCCGTGTCGAGGCTGG
>WQWK01000196.1 GCA_009785395.1 Conexibacteraceae bacterium | reverse complement strand
TGCGAACGCCTTGAGCGCTGCCACGCCGCCGCTGGTCTGCGCCGGGAAGAACTTCATCAGCGAGATGCCGTGTTCGAGCACGCGCAGCACCTCACTGGCGGTGACGGCGCCGGGCAGGAAGACTCCGCCGGCTGCCGCGGCCGCCTGCGCGAGCGCGTCGGTGCAGCCGGGCGAGACGATGAACTGGGCGCCCGCGTTGCGCGCGTCCCGCAGCTGCTGCGGGGTGGTGACCGTCCCGGCGCCGACGACCGCGTCCGGAACGGCCTCGGCGATCCTGGCGAGCGACTCGAGGCCCGCCGCGGTGCGCAGTGTGATCTCGAGCACCGGCAGCCCGCCGGCGACGAGCGCCTCGGCCAGCGGGACCGCTGCGGCGGCGTCCGGGATCGTGATCACCGGGATGACCCGGGTCGGGCCGAGCAGGTCTGCGAAGTTGCCGGTCATGCCGCGGACATCATGCCGCGGACATGAACGATTCGTCGGCCACCGGCTCCCGGAGGTCCACTCCCGTGACGTCCGGCTCGTCAGGCTGCCGCTGTGCCGACCCGGGATCGCTCAGCGACGCGAAGATCGTCGCGCCCGCGTCGGCGCTGCCGACCGCATCACGGAACAGGCTGAACAGCTCTCGGCCCGTGCCGACATCGCCAACGTGTGGCGACGGCACGGCGGGGCGCTCGCGGAGGTCGGCGCCCACCACGTCGAACGTGCCGGCGAGCGTGTCGATGCGGATCAGATCGCCGTCGCGCACCCGCGCCAGGGGCCCACCGTCGGCCGCCTCCGGCGTGCAGTGGATCGCGGCCGGCACCTTTCCGGAGGCGCCGGACATGCGCCCGTCGGTGACCAGCGCGACGCGGTGCCCACGGCCCTGCAGCACGGCGAGCGGCGGCGTCAGGCGATGCAACTCCGGCATGCCGTTTGCTTTCGGCCCCTGGAAGCGCACGACGATCACGACGTCGCCGTCGAACTCGTCACGGTGGAAGGCGTCGAGAAAGCCGTGCTGGTCGTCGAACACGCGCGCCGGCCCCTCGATGATCCGGTTCTCGCTGCTGACCGCGGAGACCTTGACGACGCCGCGGCCGAGCGAGCCCTCGAGCACGCGGATGCCGCCGTCCGCGGCGAACGGGTCCTCCGGGGCGCGAAGCACCGCGGGGTCGACGGCGCCGGCAACCGGCGCCTCACGCCACACGAGCGCGCCCGCGTCCAGATCGGGCGCATGGCAGTAGCGGCTCAGACCCTGGCCGGCGACGGTCATCACGTCCTCGTGCAGCAGCCCGGCCGCCAGCAGTGACGTGAGCAGGCTCGCGGTTCCGCCGGCCTCCTGGAACTCATTGATGTCGGCGGGGCCGTTCGGGTAGATCCGCGCCAGCAGCGGCACCACCTGTGAGAGGTCCGCGAAGTCCTGCCAGCTCAGCGTGATCCCGGCGGCGGCGGCCATCGCCACCAGGTGCATCGTGTGGTTCGTCGAGCCGCCCGTCGCGAGCAGCGCGACGATCGCGTTGACCATCGCGCGTTCATCCACCACCCGGCCGATCGGGCGGTGCTCCGCGGGCGCTGTCAGCTCCACGATCCGGCGTCCGGCGGCGACGGTCAGCTCCCGCCGCAGCGCCGTGCCCGAGGTGACGAAGCTCGCACCCGGCAGGTGCAGGCCGAGCGCCTCCATCACCAGCTGGTTGGTGTTGGCGGTGCCGTAGAAGGTGCACGTTCCCGGGGCGTGGTAGGAGCGCATCTCGGACTCCAGCAGCTCCTCCTCACCGATCGCACCCTGGGCGTGCTGCTCGCGCACGCGTGCCTTCTCGGCGTTGGGGATGCCGGAGGGCATCGGCCCGCCCGGAACGAAGATGCACGGCAGGTGCCCGAAGCTTAGGGCGCCCATCACGAGGCCGGGCACGATCTTGTCGCAGACGCCGAGCAGCAGCGCGGCGTCGAACATGTCGTGGGCGAGCGCGACCGCGGTCGCGAGCGCAACCACGTCGCGGCTGAACAGCGACAGCTCCATGCCGGCCCGCCCCTGGGTGACGCCGTCGCACATCGCCGGCACGCCGCCGGCAACCTGTGCGACCCCGCCCGCGCGCAGGATCTCCTTCTTCAGCAGCGCCGGGTAGCGCTCCAACGGCTGGTGCGCGGACAGCATGTCGTTGTAGGAGGTGACGATCGCCACGTTGGGCACCTGCTGACGGGCAAGCAGGTCCTTTTCGTCCGCGCCACAGGCGGCCGCTCCGTGCGCGAGGTTCGCGCAGCCGGCGTGCGCGCGCGGGCGGCCCTCGAGCTGCTCCTGCTCGATCCGGCGATCGATGCGATCTAGATATCCGCGCCGGGTCTCACGGCTGCGACCGGCGATTCGGGCGGTCACGTCGGCAATCACGGGATGGACCTCGCGCGAAGGTCCGGAGGGGGGCCAGATGGTCATTTTGGTCCGAGGAATATCTGAGAAAGAGTTCTGCTTGTCAAGTGTCAAAAGTTTTGGTGGTATTAGCTTTCGCTGGTGTTACTGTCCGGCACGAGGAATTAGCGCGGGGCAGAGCGAAGGATGAGCACGAGGACGGAGCAAGAGATGAGCAGGATGATGCAGGATCAGGCGCGGTTCGCACAGGGCGATTGCGCGGCCCTGGTGATGGCCAGCTTTGCCTGCCGGATGTGTCTCAAGACGCCGGACCTGGTCACCGTCACAGGTCTCCCCGGCGAGCGCCGCGCCACCACCCGCTGCACTGAGTGCGCGACGCTCAACGAGGTGACGATGAGCGACGAGCAGGCCTTCCAGCTGTGGACGCTGCAGCGCGGCAACACGTTCGTCCACTTCGCGCCCGAGCACTGGTAGCGCCCCGGATGGTCAGGCGCGCGCGGCGGCCGCTGCGCTGCTCCCGGTAGCGTTGCGGCGGCATGAGCTCCGTGACGGCGATCGAAGTCGAGGGCGTGCGCCAGCAGTTCGGCGACGTGACCGCGCTGGACGGCCTCGACCTCGAGGTCGAGACCGGCATCGTGTTCGGGCTGCTGGGGCCCAACGGCGCCGGGAAGACGACACTCGTGCGGATCCTGGCGACGCTGCTGACGCCGACCGCGGGGCGCGTCCGCGTGCTCGGCCACGACGCACTCGCCGCGCCGCTGGCGGTGCGGCGTCGGATCGGACTCGCCGGACAGTTCGCCGCCGTCGACGAGGAGCTGACCGGCCGCGAGAACCTCGAGATGATCGGCCGTCTCTACCGCTTGTCCGGTGACGAGGCGCGTGCGCGCGCGGTCGAGGTGCTCGAGCGCTTCGGCCTGACAGACGCTGCGGACAGGCGGGTGGGAACCTACTCGGGCGGCATGCGGCGGCGGCTCGACCTCGGCGCCAGCCTCACCGGCCGCCCGCCGCTGCTGTTGCTCGACGAGCCGACGACCGGCCTCGATCCCCGCGCGCGCCAGGAGCTATGGGGCACGGTCGAGGAGTTGCGCCGCGACGGTACGACCGTGCTCCTGACCACCCAGTACCTCGAGGAGGCGGACCGCCTCGCGCAGCGGATCGCGCTGGTCGATCACGGCCGCATCGCCGCGCAGGGCACGGCCGACGAGCTCAAGGGAGCGGTTGGCGCTGAGATCCTGAACACGCGCCTCGCCGACGCGAGCCGCACCACCGAGGCGGCGGCGGCGCTCGCCGACCTCAGCTCCGGCGAGCATCCGATGATCGACGCGGCGCTCGGGGAGATCCGCCTGCCGGTCGCCAGCGCGCGCGCCTCGGCCGAGGCCGTGCGCAGGCTCGATGCGCTGCAGATCGAGCTGGCCTCGATCGAGCTGCAGCAGCCGAGCCTCGACGACGTGTTCCTGACGCTCACCGGGCACCGCGCCGAGAACCGCGCGTCCGAGGGCAGCGAGCCGGCGAAGGCCGCATGATGAGCGCGGTGACGCAACCGGCGGGCGAGCGCTCGCGCGTGACGTTCGCGGAAGCGGTCGCCGACAGCCGCGTGATGGCCGTCCGTCAGCTGCGCAAGGTCCTGCGCCGGCCCGTCTTTGTGATCTTCGCGTTCGTCCAGCCGGTCATGTTCCTGCTGATGTTCCGCTACGTCTTCGGCGGCGCAATCCGGACCGGCGTCAATTACGTCGATTTCCTGATTCCGGGGATCATTGTCCAGACGGCCGTCTTCGGATCGCTGGTCACCGGCCTGGGGCTGACCGAGGACATCAAGGCCGGCGTCGTCGACCGCTTCCGCTCGCTGCCGATCGCGCGCTCCGCGGTCCTGATCGGCAGGACCGCCGCCGATCTGGTGATGAATCTGATGACGGTGATGGTGATGCTGGGCGTCGGCTTTGTCGTGGGCTTCCGTCCCACCCAGCCCGTCTGGCAGGTCGCCCTCGCGATCGTGCTGGTGCTGGCGTTCGCCTACGTGTTCTCGTGGATCAGCGCGTTCGTCGGGCTCACCGTGAAGGATCCGGAGACCGCCCAATCGGCCGGCTTCATCTGGGTCTTTCCGCTCACCTTCGTCTCCTCGGCATTCGTCACCACCAGCTCGATGCCGGCCGTGCTGCGCGCGTTTGCGAACGTCAACCCGGTGACGCTCACCGTCAACGCCGTGCGGGCACTGACGATCGGGGATGGACACGCGCTGGGCCCGACCCTGGGAATGCTCGCGTGGCTCGCCGGCCTGCTGCTTGTATTCGTACCGCTGGCGGTGAGAGCCTTCAGGAAGGCGTGAACCC
>WQWK01000195.1 GCA_009785395.1 Conexibacteraceae bacterium | reverse complement strand
GGCGGTCCGACAGGATCAGGATGTTGGCGCCGTTGTCGACGTAGCGGGCGGCCTCCTCGCAGACGTTGCCGAGGCGCTCCTCCATGCCGTCGGCTCCGCGCTCGATCGGCCAGGTGATGTCGAGCGTGGCCGCGTCGAAGATCTCATGCGAGACCTGGCGCAGCTTCTCGAGCTCGTGGTTGCGCAGGATCGGCTGGTCCATGACGAGCTGATGGGCCTGCTCGGGCTCCTCGGTCAGCACGTTGCGCTCGCGCCCGACGCCGACCTGGAGGCTCATCACGACCTGCTCGCGGATCGGGTCGATCGGCGGGTTCGTGACCTGCGCGAACAGCTGCTTGAAGTAGGCGAAGAGCGGCGGCTGGCGGTCCGAGAGCACCGCCAGGGCGGCGTCGTTGCCCATCGAGGCGACCGGCTCCTCGGCGTTGGCGGCCATCGGCGCGATCACCAGCTTGAGGTCCTCCTGTGAATAGCCGAAGGCCAGCTGCTTGGAGCGCAGTGGCTCGATCCGCGGCGTGCGCGGCTCGCGCTCGGGCAGATCGTCGATGTGGACGACCGACGCGTGGTACCAGTCGCCGTACGGCTGACGGCGGGCGACCCGGCGCTTGACGTCCTCGTCCTCGATGATCTTGCCGTCCTCGAGGTCGAGCAGGAACATCTTGCCGGGCTGCAGGCGGCCCTTGCGCTGGATGTGCTCCGGCGCGACCGTGAGCACGCCGGCCTCGGAGGCGAGCACGACGTAGCCCTCGGTGTCCTGCACCCAGCGCCCGGGGCGCAGGCCGTTGCGGTCGAGCGTCGCGCCCGCGACCTTGCCGTCGGTGAACACGACCGCCGCGGGCCCGTCCCAGGGCTCGATCAGGCAGGAGTGGAAGTCGTAGAAGCCCCTGACGTCCGGGTCGAGGTCCCGGCGCGTGCGGTAGGCCTCGGGGATCATCATCATCATCGCGTGCGGGATCGAGCGGCCGCTCAGCACCAGCAGCTCGAGCACGTTGTCAAAGGTCGCCGAGTCGGAGCCCTCGCTCTGGATCACCGGCATGATCTTCTGCAGGTCGTCACCGAAGAGCTCGGACTCGAGCTGGGACTCGCGCGCCCGCATCCAGTTGGCGTTGCCGCGCAGCGTGTTGATCTCGCCGTTGTGGGCGATCATCCGGAACGGGTGCGCAAGCGTCCAGCTCGGGAACGTGTTCGTGCTGAACCTGCTGTGCACGAGGGCCAGCCTGCTGGCGAGCCGCGGGTCGCGCAGGTCCAGGTAGAAGCGCGGCAGCTGGGGCGCGGTGAGCATGCCCTTGTAGACGACCGTGCGCGAGGAGAAGCTCGGGAGCGCGAGCTCGTCCCCGGCGGTGTGTTCGATCACCCGCCGGATCACATACAGCCTGCGCTCGAACTCGTCCTGGTCGGCGATCTCGTCACTGGCGGCGACCAGAACCTGCCGGATGAACGGCCGCGACGCCCTGGCGGTCTCGCCGGCGTAGTGGTCGTCGGTCGGAACGTCGCGCCACCAGATCACCTTCTGGCCCTCAGCGGCAACCGTCTTCTCGATCAGCCTCTCGAGCTCGACCCGTCGCTCATGGTCTGTGGGCAGGAAGCAGACGCCGACGGCGTAGCGCCCGGCCGGCGGCAGCTCGACGCCGGCAGCGACGCCCCTGAAGAACGCATCGGGGATCTGCAGCAGGATGCCGGCGCCGTCACCGGTGTTCGGGTCTGCGCCGGCGGCGCCGCGATGCTCGAGGTTGCCGAGCGCCTCGAGGCCCTTCTCGACGACCGCGTGGGTCGCCTCGCCCCAGAGCTTGGCGACCAGCGCGATGCCACAGGCGTCGTGCTCGGTGGTCGGGTCGTAGAGGCCGCTGGGCCCCGGTGTGGCGGATGCTTTGTACATGAGGAAATCGAAAAGCCCTGCTGCTTGCGGGCTTTGCGGCTTGCTGCCGAGGAGAGGGGGCCGTGGGAGAGTGCTTAAGGCTACCGGTTTCGCCATCTCTCGGCAAAACGGCGCGCCGGCGCCTGCTGCAATCTCACAAAGATGGCGCGCGCGACGTTTGATCAGCAGATGCAGTTGCCCCCGTTCCAGATCCTGCTTGACAGCTACGGCCGCGACGTTCACCGCTTCCTGCTCGCCCAGGTTGGCCCGGTGGATGCCGAGGACTGCTACCAGGAGACGTGGATCGCGGCCCTGCGCGGATACCCCTCGCTGCGGCACGCCGAGAATCTCCGCGGCTGGCTGCTGACGATCGCCTCCCGCAAGGCGATCGACTGTTCCCGCGCGCGGCAGCGCACGCCGATCCCGGTCGCCGAGGTGCCCGAGCCGACAACCCCTTCCTCCCCGGAGCATGCCCCCGACGCCGCGGACGGCGACCCGTGGGCGGCCGTGCGGGCGCTGCCGCCCAAGCAGCGCACGGCGGTCGCCTTGCGCTACGCGCTCGACGCCGACTATGCGGTGATCGCGGAGACGATGAGCATCAGCGAGGACGCGGCGCGCCGCAACGTGCACGAGGGCCTCAAGCGATTGCGCAAGGAGTACATGAGATGACTTTCGAAGACGAGCTTCGTCGTTTCGGTGCTGGTCCGCTGACCAGCACCGACCCACCTGATATCAGCAATGCGCTCGAGGCAAGCGGCCTCGTCGACGTCGCCTACGTCGTCGAAGACGGCCCCGTCGGACCGATGCTGCTGGCGAGCACAGACGCGGGTCTCGCCCGCGTCGCGTACCTGGACGCGGGCCGGCAGTCGGTGGAAGAAGTCATCGCCGACCTCGCCCGACGACTGTCCCCGCGTGTCCTGGAACTGCCGCGACGCCTGGACCCGGCCCGCCGTGAACTCGACGAGTTCTTCAGCGGCCGCCGCCGGGACTTCGACCTCCCGCTCGACTGGTCGCTGGTGAAGCCGGGCTTCACGCGCGCGGTGCTCGAGGCGACGGCGCGGATCCCGTTCGGCGAGACCGTCAGCTACAAGGGCGTCGCCGGCCGCGCGGGCAACGATCGCGCCTTCCGCGCAGCCGGCACCGCACTCGGGTCGAACCCGCTGCCGATCGTGGTCCCATGCCACCGCGTGCTGCACGCCGGCGGCGGGCTCGGCGGATACACCGGCGGACTGCAGATCAAGCGCCGGCTGCTGAGAATCGAGGGCGTGCTCCCCGCCACGCTCGAAACTGACACGTGAGCACCGACTTAAGCGATCCTATGGCTTGATGTCAGCGCTCGCCCCCGTCCAGGCGGTCGATCGGTACCAGCAGGAGCACAAGCCCTTGGCGGTGCTCGTGGCAACGATCAAGAAGGCGGGCGACGACCAGATCAGTACGCACGCAACCGCGATCGCCTTCTACGCGTTCTTCTCCGTGTTCCCGCTGCTGCTCGTCTTCCTGACGATCCTCGGGTACGTGCTGGCGGGTGACCACTCGCTCATGCACTCGGTGGAGGACTCCGTGCTCGGACGTTTCCCGGTGATCGGCGACACGCTCCGGCACAACAAGCTGCAGGGAAGCGCCTCCGCGCTGATCATCGGCATCGTGCTGTCGCTGTGGTCGGGCCTGTCGGTGACGTCCGGCACGCAGACCGCCTTCGACGCTGTCTGGCACACCCCCAAGCGTGAGCAGGAGAACTTCCTGAAGGCGAAGCTCCGCGGCGTCGTGCTGCTCGCCGTGCTCGGCGTCATGTTCATCATCGCGTCCGGCGCTTCGGGCGCTGTCAGCGCGGGCGTCGGCGGACTTCCTCTGTTCATCGCCGGCGTGGTGATCTCAGTCGTACTCAACATCGGCCTCTTCCTCGCAACCTTCAGGCTGCTCGGCTCCAAGGACCAGGAACTGCGCCAGCTCGTACCGGGCGCGATCGTCGCGGCGATCGTGTGGACGATCCTTCAGATCGTCGCCGGCGCCTACATCGGCCACTTCAAGAACTCGAACTCCGCCTACGGCACCTTCGCCGTCGTCCTCGGCCTGCTCGCCTGGCTGCGCCTCGGCGCGCAGAACATGGTCTACAGCGCCGAGCTCAACAGCGTGCTCGCCGAGAAGAAGTGGCCGCGCAAGCTGATGGGCGAGTAGGCCATCCTCTTGAGAGAGGCCCTTGGGTCCTTCCCCTCCGCAGCCTGTTAGAGGCGAGGCTGCTACGGGAAAGGACCCAAGGGCCTCTCTTCGTCGCAGGGCCTCTCTGCTCGACAGGGCCTCCACTCGGCAGGTCCCCGGCCGAAACGCTCAGCGACTCGTGACCTCGAGCGGGTACGAGCAGAGGCCGCCCTGCGCGGGGCAGCCTTCGCAGACGCGGCGGCCGGGAGTGTCCGTCACCGGGAAATCGCCGGTCAGCGGACCGGCGACCCGCTGAGCCAGGTCCGCCTCCAGAGCGGGACCGTCGGCTGCCGTGAAGCGCGCCGTCGCAGGGTTCTCGGGCGCCTCGAGGAAGAGGTGCTGCACCTCGACCGCGGGCGCCTCCAGCCTCAACGCCGCGAGCGCGTAGATCGTGCGCTGGGCGCCGTAGCGCGCCGCGACGATCGCCTCGGGTTCGCCGCCGTCGAGGCGGTCGCTCTTGTAGTCGACGACCAGCAGGCCGCCGTCGCGACCCTCTCGCGCGATCACGTCGAAGATGCCGGTGATCAGCGTTCCGCTGAGCGGGAAGGCGAAGCGCTGCTCGCGACGGACATCGCGCAGCGACTGCAGCCGGGTGAAGGTCGGGCTCTTGAACAGGTCAGTGAGC
>WQWK01000194.1 GCA_009785395.1 Conexibacteraceae bacterium | reverse complement strand
TATGTCATAGAGCGCGCCGTGCACACGCTCAAGCTCTGCGAGCTGCGGATCGTCCACGCCGTCAAGGATACGCCCAGGTACGGCGCTCAGCCGGTCGTGGCGTCCGCCTGCCCTTTCGGTCGCTCTCGCTAAACGGAACCGCCGGCAGCATCGGGAGCGGCAGCACGTCCCCGAGCGCAGACCGGCGCTTGATCCCCGACAGCACGCGGGGTGGCAAGACCACCTCGGCCGCTTCCCAACTTTCGGCGTCCACCACGAACGGACGAAGGAGTTCGTTCAGTCGTCCGGCCTGATCCTCCGCTGACTCGTCATCAGCGAGGAACCGCGCGATCTCGTGCATCGCGTGACGCGCCAGGCGCTCCGCCCCTTCCGCCGGATCGAGCGCCACGTCCTCCCGAAGCTCCGCAGCAAGCAGTTCGAGCCGCCGCGCCAACTGGCGCGTAATGAGGTGATCGCGTGGCCCCGGTCGCAGATCCTCGGACTCGCCCACAAATGCGCACCCTACAAGTCTTGCCCAACGCGCGTTGAGCCGCGCGGTAAGTCGCTATCTTACCTCTGGTGAAGACGACGATCTCAACGAAGGGCCAGATCATCCTGCCTGCGGAGCTACGCGAAACCGACGGCATCGCGCCGGGCGAGCAGTTCGACGTCGAGCGTGTCAGCGCCGGTGAATACAAGCTGACCCGGCTTGCGCCGCCACCAAACCTCGGGGTTGTCGAGTGGCTGCGCGCGTGCCCGTCAGCGGACTGGTTCACGCCCGTGCAGTCGGAATCGACCGACACGCTCTGAGGTTCGCGACCAGTGCGCTACCTGGTCGACGCGAACGTCCTTTCTGAGGCAACCAAGCCGCGCCCCGACCCCCGCGTGGTGGATTGGCTGACACTCAGGGAACGCGACCTCGTCGTCGATCCGATCATCCTCGGTGAACTGCGCTACGGCATCCTGCTGCTACCTCGCGGCCAGCGCAGGAACCGTCTGGAGCGTTGGTTCGATGAAGGCGCCGCGCGCCTGCAATGTGTCGCCTGGGACTCCGACACCGGTCTGCGCTGGGCCAAGCTGCTGGCCGACTTGCGCGCCGCCGGCACGGCGATGCCGATCAAAGACAGCCTGATCGCCGCGACGGCGCTTGCGAACGACCTGGTGATCGCGACGCTCAACCTCCGGGACTTCGCGGCTGCGGAAGTCCGACTCGTCGACCCCGCCAGCGCCAGCTGACAGCGACGGCGCAGGCGCTACGGCTCACCACGTGCAGCACGCAGCGCCGCGATGTCCATCAGATCCTGCTCACGGCCAGCCGCACTCTTCATGCTCACGAGCTGCTCGTAGCCGGCGTAGAGCACGCCGCCGCGCTCAACCGCTCCTGCGCGCAGCTGCTCCCACGAGCGCAGTCCGGGGACATCCTGCATGACGTCGAGTCGGCCGTGGATCGTTTGCAGAACCCGGTTGCCTCCGGCGGCGAGGCCTTCCTCGTCCGGCGTGATCCCGAGCTCGTCCGCATCCATATCGAAGAGGTCAACCTGCGGGTCCAGCTCCACGAGCGCGGCCGCAAGCCGCCTCCTGTTCGCCGCTGAGGGTTCGGGCACGACGTCGAGGTCCTTGGTCGCGCGCACCACGCCGTGCGCTGCCACTGAGAATCCGCCGATCACCACGAACTCCACCCGGTGCGCCGCCAGACAGTCGAGCAGCGCCTGGGGATTCAACGCTCCACGAGGAGGCTCACTGGTCATGGCCGTCCGCCGCAGCCACCCCAGTGAGGAATGCGGAGAGCGTCATCGCCTCCTCGATCCTCTGCTCGGGTGTGGAGGCCAGGAAATCCCGCCGGAGCTCCTGCGCCGTGACGTTGCCCGTGGGGATCTCCTCCACCTGCAGCCGCAGACGCAACCCCATCGCCGCGAGCAACCGCTCCAGTGTCGGGAGCGAGGGAACCGTCGCCCCCCGTTCCACCCGGCTCACGTAGGTCTGCGTCGTCCCGGCGCGCCGCGCCAGCTCGGCCTGGTCCAGGCCCGCCCGGCCTCGAGCGTCCCTGAGTAAACGCCCAACTTCCACAACCTCATAATAGACCTATCTAGGTCTATCTGATGCGCGTCGGCTGCCCCGTCTCACATGATCTAAAAAGCTCTTTAGACCATCTCAGACCGGCCACGATCTGGCTGGATCGTGGCCGGTCCGGTACCGCTGACAAAGGTCGATTGTCCGCGCCGCGTCAGGCGACCTTGTCGGTCCCGCCGTACGGCCGCTTCACGTAGGTGTAGATGGCGGCGGCCAGAAGGGCGGCCGAGGCGATCACAGAGACGTAGAGTCCCCAGCCGACCTGGACCAGCACGCCCTGGGACACTGCCGCTCCCGTGACGTCATGGATGTTGCCGAAATCGATGACGGCGGGAACAAGCCCGAGCAGCGCGGCGGCGCCGATCGCGATCGGCTTCCAAGCCTTCGGCTCTGCGACTTCCCAGAACAGCAGCCCGGCGGCGATGGCTCCGCCCGCGATCAGGAACCACCCGTCGCCGCCGCTGGTGCCTGAAAGCGAGAACGTGCCGATGAATGTTGTGGCGCTCGCCCAGGTCCCGAAACCGCCGATGATCATCAGGGCAGCCGCAGCCGCGGTGACCCAGAAGATCGGCGGGCGACCGCTCGCGGCGCTGCGCGCCGGCTGCTCCTTCGGTTCGCTGGCCGGCGCGCGGTACTCCTGCGGCTCGCTGGCCGGCGCTCCGTACTCGCTCGGCTCGCTGGCCGCCCCTCTGTCCTGCTCGACCTGGCTGTGCTCCAGGTGCTGGTTCTCGCCCTGCGTCGCCTCGACCTCGCCGAGGTCGGCGGGCGGGTTTTCAAGCGTTGTGGTGGTGCCCATTTTGATCCTCCAGTTAGTCGGCGCGACCACCGATCGATCGCGTTGCCGGATTGAATTGCAGGGAACATCGGCACCATCGCCCCGAAGCTTTAGCATCGGATTTGCGAGCGCCAGAGAGCCGGCTCAGTGCCGCACGGCGCCGTTCGTCGCGCGTCGGGCTTCGCGCCACTGTCCGGGCGGCATTCCCGCGCGCCGCTTGAACGCGTCGGTGAAATGGCTCTGGCTGTCGAATCCGATCTCGAACGCGATCTCGACGATCGGCTGGTCGGTGGTCGCGAGCAGCCGCATCGCCTCGTCGATGCGGCGGTCCATGAACCACGCGTACGGGGCGACGCCGGCGCGGTCGCGGAAGTGCCGGGAGAAGTTGGCGCCCGTCATGTCCACGGCTGATGCCCAATCGTCGAGCGTCAGGCCCGATTGCAGGTGCTGCTGTGCGAAGGTGACGGCTGCCGTGTAGTGGTCGTCGTCGAGTCCACGGGAAGCGGTTGACCGGTGGCCCAGCACGAGCCCGAGCAGCGCGTTCGCAAGCCCGCCCACGACCAGGTCGCGCCGCTGGCCCCGCAACCCGAACGCTGAGATCAACGCCGGGCACAGTTGGCGGACATCGCGCCGGGCGGCGAGCACGGCCTCGTCTCGCGGCCACGCGCCGAGGCCCCCCGCCGCGGTCGCGATCGTGCTGGACGGGATCCACAGCATCGCCGACTCGAACGGCTCCCAGGCCTGTATCGCCGAGTGCTCGCCGGGGGGCGCCAGCCGGACCGTTCCCGGATGCACTGCCCCGTCGTGCACGATGACGCCGTCACGCTCGAGCCTGATGCTGCCGGCCGTGTAAGGCAGCACGATGACGAAGCAGCCGCTGCTGTTGTAGTGCTCCTCACGCCCGGCGTCGGGATCGTAGATCCGCTGCACGAGCTCAACGGCGTCTACTGGAAGCATCAAACGCGGAAGCGGACGCGAAACACGGAAGACATCGCATCGGAGTGTCTACAGGATTTGAGGCGATCGCAAGTGTCCACGACGTTAGGAGCGCCATGCCCAATCCGAATGAGCTCACGCCTGACAACTCGGCCCTGGTGCTGATCGACGAGCAGCCCGGAATCGCGCTGCTGACGCAGTCGATCGACAAGACGCTGCTGATCAACAACGTCGCCGCGCTGGCGAAGGTCGCCCACGCGCTCGAGGTCCCGACCGTGCTCACGACGATCGACGCCCACGGGGCCGTCGCCAACCCGATCTTCCCGGAGATCACCGACGTGTTCACCGACCTGGAGCCGATCGACCGGCACATGACCAACGCCTGGGCCGACCCCGAGGTGCGCGCCGCGATCGAGACGACCGGGCGCCGCAAGCTGGTGATGGCCGGCATCCAGACGGAGGTGTGCCTGGCGCAGACGGCGCTCAGCGCCCTGCGCGACGGCTACGAGGTGTTCTACGTCAGCGACTGCTCGGCGGGCTCGACCCCGGAGGCCCATCAGGACGCGAAGGACCGGATGCTCAAGGCCGGGGGCTCGCCGATCAACTGGGTCGCGGTCACGGCCGAGTGGGCGCCCGACCATGCCGTCTCACAGGTCAACGAGCTGCTCGAGGTCCGCTCGCAGCGCGCCGGCGCCGGGGCGATGTGGGCGAACCTGAACGTGGCGAGCGCCGCTGCGCTCGCCGGTTGAAACCCGGCCACGTCCTGCTCAGCATGACCGCGTCAAAGCGCGACCTCACCAAGCTGCTCGCGGCGGCGCTCGCCGGGGTGGTCCTGTGCACGGTGCTCGCGCTGTCCTACGGCTACGCCAGCCATCAGCCCCAGCCTCGGGACGTGCGGCTCGCGGTGGCGGCGCCGGCGGCCGTGCT